>NZ_CP032746.1 GCF_003641145.1 Lactiplantibacillus paraplantarum | reverse complement strand
AGCTCCAGTTAGCTACTTAGTCCATTGACTTTAATTTGTTTTTAACTATCCTTAACTTGTCCTTGGGGACTGGTTTGCGGTATAATTAACCTACAAATTAAGAACAATGTTCAGTCGATTTTAACTTGGCGGTGAAAATCGACTGAATCTAAGTAGCTGCCTTATAGCTACTTGCTAAACCCAAAATCCCTGATTCCTCGTGAATCGGGGATTTTTCTGTTTAGCTTGATCTCTTTATTCGGTTGTTAAATTAATTTTAGTCTAGCATAGCGCTTACCAAGCGGCAACTTTATTTGGTCTTGTATACTTTGCCAGCTTTTGGTTGAAACCAGTAAGCGATAGAAGATACCAGTAAATATTCGAAAAGTAAAAATGCTTCGGGGTGTTTAAGCAAATTTCCATCAAAAACACTGAAAATCATGAGCATAAGCAACCCGCAAAAATACGTGATAAACAGGGACATTATTTGAAAAATTCTTACGACAATACGACGGTTACCACTGATTCTTTCAAATAATAGCTGTAACCAATACTGCATTGGAAATAACCACTGTCGAATAAAAAAGCGGTCATCTACCAGGTGCTTTTTTGCAATTCCAATGGCTGGGATTATCTAAAAGACAATAAGGCTGGCAAGCAAAAATGTAACATTTATCGAAATTCCCATAACAACTCCCCCCTTAAAGTGACATCACATATTTTTTATAAGCTCATTTAAAAATTTGGAGGCAGACTTAAAATTATGTTCTTTGGCTAGACCGTCAAGTCTTTTGCGTGCGCTAGGTTGAAGTGAAAAGGTATAGTTCTTAGTACGTTCCTCTTCATCTTTAAAAACAGGAATAACAAGTTTATCTTTAGTATCAGTTGGCTGTTCTGTTTCATTTTTTTGTAGTGCCTTTTTTATGTTTTTGTTCTCTGGATCGAATGCCATAGGTAGTCCTCCTTTATAATTCACATGCACACGCATTGAGTATACATGTGATTAATACGTGTACGAAACATTTATAGCTTTTCCGTGATTTCATTAAATGTTTTGTCCATACTATCAAAAAATTCATGTTGATCAATATATGTTTTGTGGTCTTCAGCCATTTTTGAAAGAGATTTTTTATCCAACGTTGAACGATTGAATAGCTCCTTTTCTGGAACTGTAGCCAATACACTGGGATCGCCTTTTAAGGCTTTTAATAACTCGCGAGATGATCTTGTGTTGTGTTTAATCATGTTGGCGATAAAAAATAATTTGGTCGTGACATAAGATTTTCTAGTAGAGTAATCAATGGCTTCTTTGCGTAATTCGTTAATTCTTTCTTCTAGGTTAAATTTTGCATTATACCCATGTTCGCTAGGTGTGATTGGACTAAGGATAGCATTACTAATGATTACTGCATTCTTGGTAGCAGTAGAAAAATCTGGGTGACAATCCAAAATAATATACTCGAATTTTCCTAAATTTAAACGTTCATAATTATCTGACAACCACATATAGAGGAACATGTTTTTGTTAGTCTTATTTTCAATGGTACGCTCAATATCGTCAAGGTGCATGTCTCCGGCAATTAGACTAATATAAGCACTTATTTCATGTATTTTGACTTTCCCTCGATCTAAGAAAATGTTGCCAACGGTGTCTTGATTGTCGTAAATGTTGTAAGTCTGGGTTAAATTACTTTGGTGGTCTAAGTCAATAAATAAAACATGTTTGCCATTTTTTGCTAACCATTCACCATAATTAAAAGCTAGGGTAGTTTTACCAACGCCGCCTTTTATAGCTGAAAATGTAATAATTTCCATTAGTGTCCCTCCTCATACATGCTAAGTAAGCTTAATAAATATCGCTACATGCATAATAACACATAACACGTATGTTTGCAAATGATGCATATACATTATATTCATGAATTATTAGTATACACTAGCTAAGTGCCCTATCTGTTACTTGGTAGATTGTAAAATTAATCCGACGCTGTTCGGATTAATTTTACAATCTACCATATTAATAAACTTTTTCGACTTTTAGAATTCTTTGCTAGTAAGGGCCGTCACGACCTGAATCAGGCGCGGATCGTCCGTATAACTTAGTTAATACTAGCAACAAGTTGGAGCTTGTCAATTAGGATTTTTAGTTGTATTCCTAATATACTTTGACATAATGAACACGTACAAGCATTTCAGCAATTGGCAGCACGACTACTAGCGCCCCTAAAGGAGAAGTCAGCATGACGAATCGAGCCGTCCTTAGCATGAGCACCATTGCCCTCGCCAGTACCGCCCTCGCTCTAATCCAACCCCAACGGGCACACGCCGAAACACCCCGGCAATCACCGACTGCGCAACTCGCCACAACCCATGATTCGTTAAAGACCACGCTTAAAACGACGGAACAGTCGGATCAACAATTAACGACCCAACTCACCACGTTACAAGCGGAAATCGAAACCGCTAAACAAGTGCTGGCGACCGCCACAGATCAGTTAGCGCATACCAAACCCGTTGATCAAGCGGCAATTGATGCGAATAAACGAGAAGTCGATGATCAAGTTGCACAGGTCCAGAAACAAACGCATTTTGTCGCGCAAATCAATCAAGACGAGCTTAGTCAAGACCGGGCCACAATTAAGTCCCCCGCGAAAGAAGTTGCCGCTAAAAAAACCGCAGCTGATAAAGAAAGCGATGCGACTAAAAAAGAAGCGTTGCAACATACGTGGTTAGAGGCCTTTAAAGATTTAAATGACCGACAAGACGCTATTCAACATCGTGACGAAGCCCCACAAGACCTTCAAGTTTGCAAGCAATCACTAGCGGACGCTCAACAAGAACGTCAGCACCTTCAAGCAGATCAAAAGGCCATGACCACCGCAAAAGAAGCCGTGACCACTGCGCGGGAACACCTTGCGACCCTCACGGACCAGCTTAGCGCAACCCAACGCAAACAAGCGGCCGTACGCCAACGATTGACAACGCTGACGACCTTGCTTGCAGCCGCTACGCCAGCTGCCCAACCAGCACCGGAGTCCAAACCGACGCTTAAAGAACAACAAAAACAACCGGCTCACGATACTGATCAGTCCGTAGACTCAGTAACCGACACGGCCCAACCAATAAAAAATGAGACCGCCCAGCAAAAAGCGGCCAAAGCCATGGCGTTACAGACGGAGCTACCTCAAACCAATGAACGGACCACTGGGTGGCTGGGTTTCATCACTGGATTTGGTTTACTCATCATCGCCGGAGTCCACCTGATGACCCGTCGATTCAGCCGTCACTTTAACAACTAATCTGGATAACGCGTCTCAGTAGCGTTTAACTATCAAATTTGCCGTTACATACTTGGTTTAAAGAAAGCACGATATTAATCATAATTTTTATAAATATCCGGTGCCAAGAGTCAATGAATTTTGATGACCGCCACCGGATATTTTATACTGAAAATTTTAGTTAATTCCTAATCATTAGGTAATTTGTTTCCTGTAGGTAACAAATTATCGCAGTGAAAAACATTCGATTGTGAGTTGGTTTGATGTCCCAAGAGGAAGAGACCAAAGCGGTCGTTGCTTTAATCAAAGCAAACCGCGACCAAGCACAAGTAGGCATTGACACCTTGATCAATAAAAACGCCGTTGCAATCCTTTATCCCTATGTTCGGGCCTTAGTATCAGGGATAACTAATGCGTCTAATGAATATCCAGCATTAATTTTACCAACTATCAATGTTTCACAGATACTAGGTGAACACAGTACCGACTTAGAAACTTCTGACTAACGATCAGGCCCGTTAAACCAGGGAAGTCGACCATTGCTATCATTGAATAGGCTTAAAAGGTGATTGACACCCGTAAATAAAAGCGCTAACATTAACACATAAATTAATGACGAATAATTCATTGGGATTGTTATAGCAAAGTTTCAGTGCTACACAAAACCCACTTAGTCGAGGGGCTAAGTGGGCTTTTTTTATTAAAAAAACGTCATTTAAGGGGGAGTGATGTGATGAAAATCAAAAAGATCCTGAACAATAATGCATTTATCACGCACACTGATGATCACCAAGAACTTATCGTTATTGGCAAGGCCGTGGCTTACGGTAAACACGTCAATGAGGAGGTTGATGAAAGTAAGATTTATAAAACGTTTGCTCCGGTTAGCCGTGGGGACCGAAAACTAATTTTAGATATGATCAACGATATCCCAATCCAGTTTTTCCAAATTGCCAAACGCATCGTTGATAAGGCCCAAGCAGATGATCATATCGACCTGACCGACAGCGTCTACATCGCCTTAACGGACCACATTGCGTCCGCTGTCGACCGAGCCAAGGAACACTTATTTTTAACCAACCAATTTATTTGGGAGATTCGCAGCTTTTATCCCAAAGAATTTTCGATTGGTCTCTGGGCATTACAGCTGATCGAACAACAGTGCGGGGTACCACTACCAGAAGACGAGGCGGGGTTCATTGCAATTCATATTATTAGCGGGGAACTCGGGAACCGGTTAGATGACTTTCAAGCTGTCGTCAACTTTATTAAGAAACTCACCAGCATCGTCACGTACCAACTGGCAATAGATATTGATCGGGAATCACTCGATTATAACCGGTTTGTCACGCACTTAAAATTTTTCTGGCAATACATGATGTACAACAATGAAAAACAATCCATTGGTGACCTCAGTAACGACATGCTTGCAATTATTAAAGGTAAAAAGGTCGCCGCGTACGAATGCGCGTTAAAGATTAAAACGTTTATTCACCAAACTTATAATTATGATCTTAGCAATGAGGACCTACTCTACATGACGATTCACATTGCACGGATCACCGAAAATACGGGGAGGCAACATGATGAAGTATGAAGCAATGAATCAAGCCATTATTAAGGGCGTCGGGGGACCGGGCAACGTCAAATCGGTCGTGCACTGTGCGACCCGCTTACGCTTTGTTTTGAATGATGAAAGCAAGGCGGACGATGATGCCGTCAAAAATATTCCAGGAATCCTACAACTCGTCAAAAAAGCTGGTCAATACCAATTAGTGATCGGCAATAACGTTGAAGATGTCTATAACGAGCTCGCTGATATGCTCGACTTAGATAACCAGGCCACGACCGCCGATTCGGGGAAAGACAATCGCAACTTATTTGATAAAGTGATCGGGACCATTACCGGTTCGATCGCCCCTGCAATTCCGCTCTTAGCTGGTGCCGGGATGGGGAAGGTGCTCCTTCTTATCTTAACGCTTACCGGGGTACTCTCCGACAAGAGCCAAACGTATCAAATGCTGAATTTGATTTTTGATACCGGCTACTTCTTCATGCCCGCGTTTATCGGGTTTTCCGCCGCCAAAATTTTTAAAACTAACCAATACTTAGGAGCCTTCATGGGCCTGGTTACGGTCAATCCGAACTGGACGGCCTTAATTGCGGCTGCCAAACCCGTTAGTTTTATTGGCATCCCTGTTCAGCTGGTCTCATACTCAGCAACCTTGATTACGGCCATCCTATCCGTTTGGATGATGTCATATATCGAAAAGTTTGTTAAAAAGATTACGCCAGGAATGATTAAAGTGTTTGCTGAGCCAATGCTAATCATGTTAATCACAGCGCCTTTAACATTTATCGTTCTTGGACCGATTGCCAACTTGATTTCTATGGGAATTGCCGCTGTAAGTATGTTCTTGTATGAACATGCTGGTTTCATTGCCATTCCATTGTTAGCAGCAGCTTATCCATGGTTGGTCTCGATTGGTATTCACAAGGCATTGAGCCCAATCAGTATTCAACTAGTTGCAACGCAAGGATTCGATCCAATCATCCGAGTGGTCGCACTTTGCTCGAACATGTCCCAAGCTGCAGCTTCATTAGCAGTTGGATTAAAAACTAAAAATAAGCAATTACGCGCTTTAGCACTTTCTTCGACAGTTACGGCTTATTTAGGTGGTATTACTGAGCCTGCAATGTTTGGTGTTAACTTGAAGTTAAAGAAGCCGATGTATGGTGCGATGATTGGTGGTGCCATTGCTGGATTATTTGCTGGATTTATGAAAATGAAGGCTTTTATTTATGTTACCCCCGGATTGTTAAGTCTACCGATGTGGGTCTCGAAGACGGAAAATTTTGTTGTGTTAGCCATTGCCACCATTGTTATTGCAAGTATCGCAACCTTTGTTGCCACTTGGCTCATTGGATTTGATGATCCAGTGAGTGATGAGACGACAAAAAAAGAACAAGCTGAGGCTGATAAAGTCGTAACGACTAAACACACAATCAACAGTCCAGTTGTCGGTGAAACACGGAAATTAAGTGAAGTGAACGACGAGACATTTGCGAGTGGTGTTATGGGAAACGGTATCGCGGTGATTCCGAGTGAAGGCCTGGTCGTTGCACCGGCCGATGGTATTGCATCCGCAGTATTTGACACTAGCCATGCAATTGGAATTCATTTGGATAATGATGCTGATTTGTTGATTCATGTCGGGATTGATACGGTTGAATTGCACGGCAAGTATTTTGAAACCTTAGTCAAGAAAGGTGAACGCTTTCATGAAGGACAGCCACTGTTGAAGTTTGATTTGGAGAAAATCAAGGCTGCCGGGTATGATCCTACCGTGATGATTATTGTATTAAATACAAAGGATTTCTTAGAAGTCTTGCCCGTACCGGAATCGAATCAATCTGTAAAAGTTGGTAATAACTTGTTAATGCTGGCATAGTTGGAGGAATTACAATGGATTATTTCAAGACGGCACCGAATTTTATGTGGGGAGTTGCCACTGCCGCGAATCAAGTGGAAGGTGGTTGGGATGAAGACGGAAAAGGAATGTCAATTGCTGACTGCATGCGCTATCGACCAAAAATAGATACAAATGATTATCAAGCTGTTAATCAAATGGACAGCCATGAAATTGAACTTGCATTGACTGATCATTCAACAAAAGGTTGGGCAAAGCGGCATGGCGTTGATTTTTATCATCGTTACCGGGAGGATATTAAATTATTAGCAGCAACGGGTATCAACACGTACCGCTTCTCAATCAGTTGGGCCCGAATTTTTCCCAACGGGGATGACGCCCAGCCAAATCAAGCCGGTCTTGACTACTACTTAGCGGTCGTCCAAGAACTTAAAAAGTACAACATTACGCCGATCGTGACGTTGTCTCATTATGAAATGCCCCTAAACCTCGTCTTAAACTACGACGCCTGGTTCGATCCACAAGTCATCGGCTACTTTAACAAGTTTGCCCAAACGGTGATCGATTACTTGCACGATGATGTGAAGTACTGGATTCCAATCAACGAGATCGATAGCATTATTCGCCACCCATTTTCATCTGCCGGGCTAGTTGCCGATCGATTTCAGGGCCAGAACTTTGAAGCAGTGATTTATCAAGCAATGCACCACCAATTCTTAGCCGCCGCCAAAGTCGTTCAATACTGTCACCAACGTTACGCGGATTTGCAAGTGGGGTCCATGATTACACGAACCATGGTTTATCCGTATAATAGTGATCCACAAAACGTCCTGGCCGCGACTGAAACGATGCGTGACGTCTACGCCTTTAGTGATATTCAGGTTCGGGGGCGCTACCCCCAGTACTTACTGACGACACTTAAGCGGAAGGGGATCCCGTTAACGATTTCCGCCGAAGACCGCGCGTTGTTACAACAAAACACGGCAGACTTCGTTGCGTTTAGTTACTACTCGTCGATCTGCACGGCAGCCGATCCAACTGGTCTCAAAGTGACCAAGGCGAACCGGACGGCCGGGGTTTACAACCGCTACCTTCCAGAAAGTGAATGGGGCTGGCAGATCGACCCCGTTGGGTTACGGTTATCCCTGATCGACTTGTACGACCGGTACCAGAAACCACTCTTCATCGTCGAAAATGGGTTGGGGGCCACGGACACTTTAACGGCGGACCATCACGTTCACGACCAGTACCGGATCGACTATTTACGCCAACACATTCAGCAGCTATTGATCTCCATGGCCGAGGACGGCATCGAGCTAATGGGCTACTGCATGTGGGGCCCCACCGATATGATCTCGGCATCGTCCAACCAAATGTCCAAACGGTACGGGCTCGTCTACGTCGAGTTAGACGATGCGGGCAACGGGACTTATAGCCGTTACCGTAAAGACAGCTACTACTGGTATCAGCAACTACTGAGTTATGGCCATCAAATTCCCGTTGAATTTCTGGCCACCCCGGTTCCAGCGGTTTCTGAATAGGGCGTTTCAATTAGCAGGGGAGCCCCTAACTTAAAAAAGCACGATTTAATGGCATTTTTATGCCGGTAAATCGTGCTTTTTTGCTTCCGTCCACCTACAATAACGGATTAGGTTAATTGCAGTCGCACAAACACGGTAAACATCTGGAGGCGAATTAAATGAGTACCGAGTATTAGAAAAGATAAAACGATTGCACCGGTTAAAACTGCCAATAATGAAGTGTTGGTTAACTTTCTGGATTCTCCCGGGGCATCAAAAGCTAAAAAAGAAGCTGATACGGGGAAAATAACAACTATCGGCTCGTTAATGGATTTTGACAATTGGATTGATAAATTTGCAATCTACCATCTCACCAATTTAAATATTGATTAACTGATCTTCAATTGCTCAATCATTTACGTTCTAAGAAGCCTAAGAACCTGTCTAGTATCTTTTAAGAACTATCTTCAGGAAGGCCAATACAACCATTTGAAGACTGCTGTTAAGGGCGCGTTCACAGTTTTTCCAAAGTCGCCGACATTTGTCTAGCCAACTCCATGAACGTTCAATGATCCATCGTTGCGGTAACACCGTGAACGTATGCAACTCGTTGCGTTTAGCTACCGTCGTCTTAGCATTCAAAATGAGCTTCACCTGATCCGCAAAGTCATTGCCAGTGTAGCCACCATCAACCAGGACATGCTGAACCAGCTCTAAATTTTGGCTAGCCAAACTAAGCATAGCCAATGCACCTGAACGATCTGATACATTAGCTCGTGTCACGAGAATGGCTTGTGGTAAACCGTTAATATCAACCGCCATATGACGCTTAATCCCTGAAATCTTTTTGCCGCCATCGTAGCCACTATTTTTCGTTAAATCAGTGGTTTTAACACTTTGAGCATCAACAATCACAAACGACGTTCGGGCCGATCGGCCCTGTGCAAAACGATAGGAAGCAACAGTTTTTTTAAAAGCCTTTCTAATAGCGAATCAGCTGTCGGGTCTGGTTTATCTCGCCACATATCGTAATAGCGGTAGACAGTGTGCCATTCCGGGAAATCGTGCGGTAATTCACGCCATTGACACCCTGTAGTAAGCGAGTAAAGGATGGCATTGAATACGTCATAAAGATCATAACGACGCGGTCTTGTATGCTTGCGGAAGTTTTCTAAATCAGGTTGTATTAACGCAAATTGCGCTCGAGAAATATTGCTTGGATAATCTGGCATGACAAACTCCTCAGTCGGTTTTCCACAATTCTACCAGATTCAGCAGATACTAGACAGGTTCTAAATGTTGCTCCTTGGAACTCACACGCGCATAACCGATTTTAGCCATTTCCAATTCTCATTTTGGACAGTTCTAATGAACATTTGTAATTCCTAGTATAGCGCAGAAATAAAAACGGCCACTAGGGTATACCCTAGTGGCCGTTTTTGAGTGCGCCCGGCATGGGTGATAACTAGGCGGTGTAAGTCCGCTGTGGGCCGTAGTAGTCGGAACCACGAGTTGAGGGCAAGGGCGTCCGCTGTGAGACGGAGTCTGAAGGAAGCCTAAAACAAAATACTGAACCGATGTACAAGAAGTGGCTACAAGGCTGATTAGACTGGATGAAGTTGCTCAACAAACTGAAGTCCTACACTACTCGAGGTCGAAGTCAGTAAAGCCAACGGTTACATGGTATGAAAGCTATCATTCTTACCCGGGGAGGCCTGTCGAATAAGCTCCCAACAAGGACGCCGATATAGGTGTACAGGGGCAAACTAGTCAGTGATGGCTAGCTGAATCCGGCAGGAGTCAGCCGAGGTCATAGTAATCTGCCGTATGACAGATGAAGGACTGAACAATAATAATTCTCACTGATATGGGAGGTGTTGGTAGTGCGAAAATTGCAGAAAACAGAACAAGCTGACCGCCAAGGGATGGATAGTCTGGAAGACAAAGAGTATCTTGGGGCGCATAGTACTACTAACGGTGAAACTACGGCGCAGGATGGCATTCAATTTGTAGACCGGGTTCTTGCGAGAAATAATTTGAACTTAGCGTTTAAGCGAGTTCGGAGTAATAAAGGCGCAGCTGGAATGGACGGCATGACCGTTGACCAATTAGCCGAATATATTTACAAGAATCGGGAAGAACTCTTAGAGAGTTTACGTAATGAAACATATCGGCCACAACCAGTCAGACGGGTAGAAATACCAAAGCCTGATGGTTCAACTAGAAAGTTGGGAGTCCCCACAGTTATCGATCGTATGATCCAGCAAGCTGTGGTGCAAGTACTCTCGCCGATATATGAACAGGTGTTTTCTGATAATAGTTTTGGATTCCGACCGGGCCGAAGTGCGCATGACGCGATTAAAAGAGTCACCAGCCTCTACAATCAAGGTTACCACTATGTGGTAGACCTCGACTTAAAGGCATACTTTGATACGGTCAACCATGACTTACTGATGAATTTCATCCAACAACAAATAACTGACCCATGGTTACTTCACCTGATTCGTCGTTTCCTAACAAGTGGAGTCATGAATGGCAAAATGTTTCAAAGGACGGATAAGGGGACACCGCAAGGTGGGAACCTTTCTCCGCTATTGGCAAATATCTATCTCAATGAGTTGGACAAACTACTAACCCAGCGAGGACACCAATTTGTGCGCTATGCCGATGACTGTAATATTTATGTCAAAAGTAAGCGAGCTGGAGAACGAGTCTTGCGCAATGTCACAATCTTTCTTGAAAACAAGTTGAGATTAACAATTAACCGTCATAAAACAACGGTTGGTTCGCCACTTCAACTAAAGTTTCTAGGATTTACGCTTGGTGTAGACCGTAATGGGGCATATGCGCGACCGCACAAGGTCGTAAAACAGCGAGTTAAACAAGCACTCAAGATAATGACTGGGCGAAGTCGTGGAATTAGCTGGTTAATGTTGATGAAGGAAATTAAACAGAAAATGCGAGGATGGTTACAGTACTATGGGATTGGCAAAATGAAGACGTTTATTCACCAGCTGGACCAATGGCTACGAAGTAGAATTAGACAGTTGATATGGAAACGTTGGAAGAGAATCAAAACCCGATATCGCGAGCTGATTAAGCTAGGAATGACACCGGAACAGGCCAAGACTAATGCCAATACCCGCAAGGGATATTGGCGGACTGCCCACAGTAAAACACTAACCTATACGTATACAAATCAAAAGCTGGAGCGTCTAGGACTAATAAACCTGTCCAAGACACTCCAGCAAATACAGAATGCTTAAATTACTGAACCGCCGTATACGGAACCGTACGTACGGTGGTGTGAGAGGTCGGTAATTGAAATAATCAATTACCTCCTACTCGATTCCATTATCAATGGCTTTTTAAATTAGAGCCTAGTACTTTTGGAATGGAAATACTTTCCAACACCAAAAATTCTAGACCCGATTATTTTTGTTAAACGAGATTTCTATATATAATGGAATTATAAATTTACTGTTGGAGGTTTTTATGACTGATTTATTTGCAGATGGGACTATCTCTATCCATGGAGCTCAAGAAAATAACTTAAAGGATGTCAGTTTAGATATTCCTAAGCATAAAACGACTGTATTTGCTGGTCTTTCTGGGTCTGGTAAGTCCTCTTTAGTTTTTGATACATTAGCCGCTGTTTCCCGACGTGAATTGAATGAAACTTTTCCTAGTTTCACCCAACAATATTTGCCTAAATACGGTCAACCTGAAGTGAACCGAATCGACAACTTACCAGTGGCAATTGTGGTTGAACAGAAGCCTATTGGTCGTAATTCTCGATCTACTCTGGCAACCTACACCGGCATCTATTCCGTCTTACGTTTGATGTTTTCTCGAATTGGACAGCCTTGGGTTGGGTATTCTGAATGGTTTTCCTTTAACCTACCTCAGGGAATGTGTCCAAAATGTCAGGGATTAGGCTTTGTTGACGACATAGATGAACGTCAATTAATTGATCCTAATAAATCACTCAATGAAGGTGCAATGACTTTTGCCGGTTTTCAACCGGGAACTTGGCGTTGGAAGGAATATGGCAACAGTGGATTATTTGATTTAGACAAAAAAATTAAAGACTACACCGATGAAGAATATGATTTATTCATGCACGCTCCGCAACAAAAATTAAAAAATCCACCGGCAAATTGGGGCCGTACGGCATTATATGAAGGACTAGTTCCACGTATGCTTCGCTCTGTTATTCATAGTGCCTCAGGTCGTCATCATGAAGCTGCCTTATCAAAGATTGTCACTCGAAAACCTTGCCCAGTATGTCATGGAACACGTCTGAACAAAAAGGCTCTAACTGGTAAAATTGCTGGCAAAAATATTGCAGAAGTCAGCGATATGGATTTAGTAAGTGTCCTAAAATTTTTGGATGATATCTCGGACCCCAAGGCTAAAACAATGGTGCGTGAACTACGTAGTAAAATTCAAGCTTTGGTCGACATCGGTTTAGGTTATCTTTCCCTTGGCCGTGGAACTGATACTCTATCTGGTGGAGAAGCTCAACGAATTAAAATTGCCAAATATTTGACGAGTTCCCTATCCGATTTAGTTTACGTACTCGATGAACCAAGTGTAGGACTCCATCCTCACGATATTAAATTAATTACCCAATCCTTAAAAAAGCTCAAGGAACATGGCAATACCATTATCCTAGTTGATCACAACCCTGCCATTATTTCGACAGCAGATTATGTCGTGGAAATGGGACCACAAGCCGGCAAAAATGGTGGTCAAGTAACTTTCACTGGTACCTACGACGAACTATTACGGTCAGATACGATTACGGGTAAAATGTTACGAGAAAAAATCACTTTCCCAAAGCCTCGTGAACCTCAATCTTGGCTAAATGTTAATCATGTAACTTCTCATAATTTAAAAGACGTATCTACCAGAATCCCTCAAGGTGTAATGACCGTGATATCTGGACCAGCAGGTTCTGGAAAAAGTACTTTAGTCCAAGCTTTCAAACAACAAGTTTCTGATCAAGACTATATTGATTTGAGTCAGGATTCTGTAGGTTTGAATATTCGTTCCACACCTGCAACTTACTTGAACATTTTAAATCCTCTACGAAAGCTTTTCAGTAAAGCCAACAATGGCGTTTCAACACAACTATTTAGTTATAACGGTAAAGGTGCTTGTCCCCGTTGCAAAGGTAAAGGTGTGATGATCACCGAGATGGCATTCATGGATCCAATCGTTCAAGAATGTGAGTTGTGTCATGGGAAACGTTATAGCCAAGAAGCACTACAATACACTTATCATGGCAAAGATATTTCTGAGGTTCTAAATCTTTCTATCAACGACACTTTAGAGTTTTTCAAAGATGTGCCAGATATCTACAAAAAGGTTAGTCTACTCCACCAAGTTGGACTTGGTTATTTGAATCTTAGCCAGTCGATGACCACTTTATCTGGTGGTGAAGTGCAACGTGTTAAGTTAGCAATGGAATTGAATCATACCGGCCGAATCTATTTCTTAGATGAACCAACAACCGGATTGCACTTACAGGATACTCAACAATTGATCGATTTATTTGAAGGATTGGTTGATAAGGGCAATACATTAATTCTGATTGAACATAATCTGAAATTAATTTCACGAGCCGATTGGTTAGTCGATATGGGACCCGATGCTGGTAAATTCGGCGGTCAAGTTTGTTTTGAAGGTCATCCAAAAGATAGCCTAAACGATAAAAACTCTCGGACTGGTGCTGCATTAGCAGCTATAATTTCTTAAAAGATTCAAAAAGATCACCTCATTTAAAGTGCAACACAAAAGTTAGACAAAATTGAATATTTTTAAACTGCTAAGGCATGTTCCCTGTATTCGCAGGGAGTCATGCCTTTTGTTTTCTGTGATATTCGTCGATTGTTAAACCAATCGACGTAATTCTTTGTGATTTCCTTGAATTCTCCAATATCTTTACACTGTGGAAATCCATTAAGACATTCTGTTTTAAGAAGATGAAAGAAGCTTTCAATTGGCGCATTATCAAGACAGTTTGCCTTACGAGACATGCTTTGTATAAATTTTTTTCAGAGAGTTTATCGGTATAGTAATTCAATTGATAATGCCAACCTTGATCTGAATGAATTATTGGTTTTATTCCTTCCGGAATATTTTCTGTGAGTTCATCGAGTGTATCCATAATTAGTTTACTGTTAGGACTATTACTTACTTGAAATGCTAAAACTTCCTTGCTTGCTTCGTCAGTAATAGCTGAAACGTAAGCCCACTTAGTATCGGCCAAGCGTACTTGTGTAACATCGGTATGTAATACTTTGAAAGGTACGGTTTCATTAAAATGCTGATGTAGAACGTTACGCGCCACTTTTCCAACTGTACCTTTATAAGATGAATATCTACCATTTCTGTGGCGGTTATAAAGGCTTACTTGAACATTTAATTCATCCATCAAACGACGCACTACGGCGTCTGATAGATGGATATCTAATTTAATGAGCTCTTCTTGAACGCGACGATAACCGTAGGTTAGACGTCCGCGATATCTTCCGCTTTCGGCAATTTTACAATCTACCTAATCCCCATATTTTTTGAGTCAGTTAAATGATTTTCAAATTTATAATAATTAATAGTATTGTTAGCCATTGGTAGCCAAGCCGCACTCAACCCGAGAAATAACCCTGAAACAAGCTCTAATTCCAAAAATGACACCCCAACTAAACCAAATAATGAACCTAAAAGGCCACAATAGATAGCTAGTTTTAGTAGTATATAGCTATTTATCTTAGTTCTTATGCCACGAATAAAAAATTCCGGTTGTTCTAAACGTGTAAAAGATGACAAATGGCAAAACTGCAACAACAGTATGACTACTTCCCCATTTCAAAAAATCATAAATGGTAATACAACAACTGTACTACTGATAATACTGAGCATAGTATTTCCGATAGACTGAATATTTCGTTTCATAATTTTTCCCGCATTATTTCAAAAAATAGTTACTTGATACTTGTCAAAACTTAAGGCTTGTAAAAAATACACCTATTGGTTTCAAGTCTGTCTCAATAGTAAAACTATAAAATTTGAATCCTGGCCGTTTTCACATATATTATTGTTCAATACCCAACTGCTCTACGTGATCAAAACAACAATTTTCTAGAGAGCGTAAAATATCTTGTGTAAATGCATAAAAGATTTCTGAATTGTATAGAAATAGGGAATGCCTTCCCTTATGATATTTAGTAACCACAGAAAACATCACAGGAGGCATTCCCCATGAATGAACTTACCACAGAAATTATCGCTGCACTAGCCCAAAAGCAAGATTTGGACGAAGTTTTTCGTCACCACCTCGAAATTGCGATTAACCAGCTGCTTCAAACCGAATTGGCAGAGTTTTTGGGTTACGAACGCTACTCATACGCTGGGATTAACACTGGTAATAACCGCAACGGCAGTTATGAGCGCTCGTTTGATACGAAGTACGGCCAACTTAACTTAACCATTCCTCGAGATCGCAATGGCCGGTTTGAAAATCATACCTTGCCAGCCTACGGTCGGCACAGTGATAATTTAGAAACAACGGTCATTCAGTTGTATACCAAGGGAATTACCACTGCTGAAATTGCCGAACTCATTGAGAAAATGTACGGTGCTCACTACTCCAAAGCCACGGTTTCCAACATGACTAAAGCCGTCAATGAACAGGTTCAAGCTTTCCAGCAACGTCGACTGGCTTCACAATATGCGGCCATCTTCTTAGATGCCACTTACTTGCCGTTAAAGCGGGATACCGTTCAAAAAGAAGCCGTTCATATTGCGATTGGCATTCGTCCAGATGGTACGAAAGAAGTGCTGAACTACCAAGTGGCGCCAACGGAATCGACTGGAATCTGGACTGAACTGCTGGGAACCTTGATCAAGCAGGGCGTTGAAGATGTGCTGTTGTTTGTGGCCGATGGGTTAGTTGGTTTGGATGAAGGCTTGAATCGGCATTTCCCTAAAGCCAAACGACAACGTTGCCTGGTTCATGTTGGGCGGAATCTGATGAACAAAGTTCGCGTAAAAGACCGCAAGGCCGTGATCAGTGACTTTAAACAAGTTCATCGGGCCGCCAACCGTGAAGCAGCCGAACTGAAACTGAATGAGTTCGCCAACAACTGGCATCAGACCTATCCCAAATTAATCAAAGATCTGCTTAAAATGCCGAATTTACTCACTTTCATGGACTTTCCACCAGCTATCCGGCAATCACTATACTCCACTAATCTGATTGAGAACTTTAATAAGCATCTCAAGCGCACCACCCACCACAAAGAACAATTTCCAACGGAAGATTCACTGGATCGCTTCCTGGTTTCTCAGTTTAATGTTTATAACGAGAAGTCTCTGAAGCGGATCCACCGAGGGTTCAAAGGACTCCAGGACACCTTGGAAGCATCATTTATTTAAGTTAGATACATATTATATGTACGAAGGCATTTCATTTACACAAGATTCTTGACGCTACCAAAATATAATTGGCAGTATAAATTGAGCCTTTACCTTGCTGCTGGCATTATTCCCGTGGCTGATAAAATGTCTAATGTGGGAAAGTGGCTCAAATTTAATGGTTGCGGGATTACAATAAGTGATCTTGAAGATCTCCACGGAGAACTTTTAACGATTTCCCGTTCTAAATATGAAACATTGCAAAATGAAGTTAAGCTTCAGCAACATCGGGTTAGAGAAGGATACTATACACAGAAATTGGTTTCATCCATAGAAAAGAGCTTGGAAATAAGTGTTTAATGAATACCACAACTAGCGCTTTTAGTTTTTTTTAATTTATTGTTGTTATTTGGTGAACTCCAATTACTCCTTTATGCATGTTTCCTAACATTATGCATAGCATACTTATTGTCAATTGTGAGGTTTAAGGACTTCACCTTAAACCTTTTGGCACTTGGGGAAGTCATGGGGTAACTGACGCCATTGAGATACGGTACGGAGAAAATATAGAGAATGGCATTAAAAATCTCGTAGAAAGCCACTTGGCGTGGTCGCGTGCGTTGACGTACGGCTTCCAAATCAGATTGAATTAATTCAAATTGCTGAGGCGTAATGTCACTAGGTTAACCAATCATCTAAAATCACCTTTTTAATGAATTTATATCAAAAGGGATTCTGTCTAACAAAGATTAAAAACAGGTTCTAACATCTGGTGTGACTGTTTCTGACTAGCCTGCATTGTTTCTAAGCCCATAAACTGGGCCTTAGCTTGCTGATGACTTATCATATGATAGATTAAAAAAAGATTACACCAATGCCTTGAAATGAAATACATAAATGGTGTACAAATATACTTGTAGGAATGCAAATTTTCTATAAATTATTCAAAAGTAGGTTTATGAGAAGATGAAGGGAGCGATATAAATGGAGAAGATACCGGAAGTGAAAGTTCACTTGGCCGATTTAAAAGCTCTTTATAATGCTGGTTATGAAGTATTGACGAAACTACGTAAAGAGGCGAATTCACCTGTTGTAGAAGCGCACTTTCTAAATCAGGAAATCATTGCTATATATGGTAGAAATGCTGCCAAAATTTTCTATGACAAAAGATTTTTCAAACGCAGCAATGCCATGCCGAAACCAATATTGAGGACATTACAAGGTGAAGGGGGCGTTCAAACACTGGATGGTGAGGCCCATCATAAACGGAAAAAAATATTTATGGATTTAATGACACCAGAGCGTTTGGACGATTATAAGAGATTATTAGAAAAGAATTTGATCACCGCCTTAAATAAACAACAAGAAACTTTTGAGCTTTATGCATTGACTAAAGACGTGCTGTTTAAAACGATTTGCTCATGGGCTGGTATCAATCTAGAAAACTATTCTCGTGATAAGATAACTGAACTAGAAGATGACCAAGTAGCTATGTTTGAAGGAACTGTCACGTCGATTCCGGATCACATCAACGGGCTTACTGGCAGAAAAAATGCTGAAGAATGGGCTCAAGAACTGATAAAAAATGCACGTGAAGCTCCGTTAGAAACTGATAAGAATTTGGCCCTTTATGCTTTTTCAACTGCTACTGATGAAAAAGGAGATTTATTGCCACTCAAAACCGCAGCTGTAGATCTATTAAATATTATTCGGCCAACAGTTGCTATTACGGTATGGATAGCTCTTATGGGACATGCACTGTTTAGCCAGAATAATAACTATATTGCTCTGAAAACGGACTTCTTCAAGTTGCAAGATTCATTTATTAATGAATTACGACGCTATTATCCTTTTTTCCCTATGATTCCGGCCATCAGTATCGACGATGTAGAGATTGATAGTTACTTAATTCCTAAGGAAAGTTGGGTAGTTTTGGATATTTATGGGACTAATCATGATACAAGATACATGAAAGATGCCGATGATTTTAGGGTTGATCGTTATGTTGGCCGTACCAAGGAAATCTCCTATTCTGAACAATATGAAATGATTGCTCAGGGAGGTGGAGATTTTCGCGAAATGCATCGTTGTGCAGGAGAATGGATTACTTTACAAACATTACGAGTATTTAGTGATCAGTTAGTCAACAATTATAAGTTTGACATCCCTGCTCAGGATTGGACAATTCCGATGAATCAATTTCCTACCTACCCTAGAAGTAAAGTATTATTATCGAAAGTGTAAAAGTATATGTCTGAAGATCAATTTGGATGTAAGCTGATTCCTGCTCCTATCCTAGTATTTGGTACATAAATTTCTGAACAGTTGTGCCATAATTAATAAAACAAGATAGGAGCATTCCAATGAAACGATATCAAGATGATTTTAAAGCCAGCATTGTGAAGATGCATCGTGAAGAGAAAAGATCTATTCGCTCGCTTTCCGAGGAATACGGTGTTTCTCCAGCCGCAATTCATAACTGGGTTAAAGGCGCTAAATCAGTTGAGCTAGAAGATGGTACTGAAGTAACGTCCAAAGAATTCAAACAACTTCAAAAGGAAAATCAGCGATTAAAGGAGGAACTTGAAATTTTAAAAGCTGCGGCGGTGTTACTGGGAAAGCATTAGGACGAATTAATTGCCTTGTCTTCATAGAAGATCAGTTATTGCGACACCGCTTATCAATTATTCTTTCGGCACTGAAATTACCGCGCAGCACCTATTACCATTGGAAAAGATATCAACCTAGTCAACACGAACGTGTTGATAATCAGCTCAAAGAAAAAATTAAATTGATTTGGGAAAATAATTATCGTGCCTATGGTTATCCACGAATAACGATGGTGCTTCGCAAGTCAGGCATCTGTGTTGGGTCAAAACGAATTTTACGATTAATGAGGGAAATGGAGATTCACTCTTTAATGAATCGGCGATTTAAAAAACCTGGCACTCATGTGGATCATTCACAACGCCCCAATTTAATCAAGCACCAGCCCAATGCAAGGATATGGCGTGCTGACATTTCTTAAAACATTCTAAGCTTTATAGTGAATCGATTATCCGACGGGATAGTTGATTCACTATATTAGTTTTGTTCTAAACTTTAAATAGTGGTGAAACTATATGCCGTAAGAAGTTTAGACGCTTGACGTCGTCCTTAAAACAGGCAGTTTTACTTAGTAGTTAGTATTCTCTTCGAAGAATGTCGACACTTGATGTCCAGTTTAGAAAATTAGAAATAATTACCTGGTAGATTGCAAATTTAATCCGAATTTTTGGACAAATTTGTCAGCATCACCTGATACGGTGTTTGCCAGTCGAGTATTTTAAGCGGTCGCTGGTTAATTTCGAGTAAGGTGATTTTCAAGCCTTGAGCACTAATGTGCTCAAAATAAGTCCCCTTAGGATAAAAATAGCGTAAGTTCCGATTAAATCGTTCATTACTGCCGCGCTCAGCTGGCGTATAAGCATGGCAGTAATAGGTCTTAATACCATATTGTGCTTCAAGTGATACTAGACCGCTAAACCCAGTGCCACGGTCCACCGTAAAACTATGCACCGGGCCATTAAAAGTTGCTAGAAAATTAGTTAGGGCTTCATTAACAGTTACTGCTGTCCGTTTTTTTAATCGGTAGGCCCAAAGGAACCGTGATTTGCGATCGATTAAGGTTAATAAAACTGCCTTACTATGCCCATGGGGGCCAACAATTGTATCTAATTCAAAATCACCGATGCAATTACGTCGATTAACCACGATGGGTCGCTGTTCAATTGACCGTCCTAATGATTGATTATATTTAGAACGTTGGTCAAGGTTACGCCGTTGGCGCACGCCATGTTCAGGCAAATCATTTAAAGAAAACTCAATTTTCCCTTGATTTAACCAATTATAAATTGATTTAGTCGCTAGTTTAAATTCGTGAGCTATCATTCCTGGTGACCAGCTTAGACGTAAATGGTTGAAAATTTTTTGCTTTAACTCATCGCTCAGCTTAGTTTTCCGGCCACATCGTGATCGCTTGTATTCGGCATCTGTTTGTGCTAATTCAGCCTGATAAGGTTGACATCGAGATAATTCATAAGAAATTGTTGACGGTGATCGGTTCAGCCGAACGCCCATTTGGATATTGGACAGCCCTAGTTCACAAAAGGTTTCGATTTTAATTCGTTCGGAATAGGTTATACTAGACAAAAGATCAGCTCCTAAAAGATGGGTTTGTGGTAAACACCATTTTAAAGGAAGCTGATCTTTTTTGTCCGAACAGCGTTCGGATTAATTTTACAATCTACCAAATTACAAGTTTAATCCAACCAGGACCGAGAAATCTCATAATAGCAGCAAAAAAGGCTAAGGAACAGGAATCCACAGAGGCATCACACATATGTTTCAAAAACAGATTCAAAGCGTCTTACAAGTTACCATATAAGGGTTATGTTGGATGATCACCATAATATTCTTAAAATTGATTGACCATTTGGCCGATAAAAAACATGATAGAGACTATCATGGAACCCTCTATCAAAAGGTAAATGAAAAATCTTGAATTGCAGTCAATAGGTGAGATCGCTTCTTGGACTTCAATTGTAAATCAACCAATGCGGTGTTATATTTGATGATAGATTGTATTTAATAGCGTTAGTTAAAACGTTGGATGTAAGCTGATTCCTGAGACAACTTTTAAGAGAGGGTATAATGAATAAATCATCTCTCAAAAGGAAGGAATTTTTACATGCCAACTCGTTACGACAAAGAATTCAAACAAAACATCATCATCCTATATAAACAAGGCGAATCAGCCGCCCAACTGGCCAGAGAATATGGCATTGGCTATTCAACCGTTCATAAGTGGATCCAGGGCCAAGCCAAAACTCAATCCGGTAAATCGCCAGACGAAATTAAAGCGATGGAAAAGCGGCTGGCTTCCCGGTCTGAGGAGAACGAAATCCTAAAAAAAGCCCTGGGCTTCCTTGCGCAGAAGTAACCAATATCTTTGATTACATTCACCAAGAAAGCCATCACCACCAGGTAACCAAGATGTGCCGAATCCTCGGTGTTTCCAGAGCTCAGTATTATCGTTATCGATCCCCCAAACCTTCAAAACGCCGGGCCGAAGATGCGGACTTGAAACAACGGATTCTGCGGATTTTTGCGGAATTTAAGCAGCGATACGGTGTTATGAAGATCCCCCATGAATTGAATCTGGAACTTCAACCACTGCAGCTTCGGTGCAGTCCACGACGGATTTCCCGGCTCATGAAGGAACTGGATATCCACTCCGTTACCGTCAATAAGTGGAAAGCGGCTTCGGCTTCCAAAACCAAGGTTGAACAGCGTCCCAACTTGCTTAAGCAGGATTTCTCGACCACTGGTTTAAATCAAAAATGGACCGCTGATATGACCTATATTCAAACGAAGCGTAATGGCTGGTGTTACTTATCAACCATCATGGACCTGCACTCACGACGGATTATCGGCTATTCGTTCTCAAAAAAGATGGCTACTGATTTAGTCTTAAAGACCCTTGAAAGCGCGGTTAAAAATCGAACCATTACTGGGGACCTGATTATCCATACGGATTTAGGATCACAGTATACCAGCGATGATTACAATCAACGTTTAACTGAACTACATATCCGCCACTCATACAGCCGTAAGGGTTGTCCGTATGATAATGCGCCAATGGAATCCTTTCACGCTTCCCTCAAAAGGGAATGTGTTTATCCAGTGCCGGTCTTTGAAGATTATGAAACTGCCGCTGCCGTCCTTTTTGAATATGTGCATGCTTTCTACAATAGGAAGAGAATTCATAGTTCACTGGGCTACCAGACCCCCTTACAAGTTGAAATTGCAACACTTACGAGCCAAATGGCCGCCTGATTTAATGCTTTCCAGGGTTCAAATAAGTTATTAATCGCGATTAATGATTTATTTGAGCTGTGGAAGGTAAACGCGGTTCTGAATGTCTCTTAAAATCTGTCTCAAATATTGACTTCAATCCAAAAAAGAGTTATATCATAAATTAGTACAGCAGATGAATTTAAATGGTTGATAGCTACTCCTGTTTATCGTTCATCTAATAAATTTTTAACCGTGTTTCAAATGACATTTACTGGTAATTATTGGACCACATAATCGTTGTCTTTGCCAAAGTACAGTTTGTATATGCTTACGATAGACAAATTATTACCTAGCATCTGCAAGCCCCGCAAAAAAATATGTTTTACTATACCATAATAAGGAAGGCATAAGAACTTCTTATTATATTTTGTGATTACATACTAAGTTTAGGGAGATATTCCAAATGATTGTTGTGTATACCACACCAGGCTGTGCTTCATGTCGAAAAGCTAAAAATTGGTTAGATAAATATAATATAACTTATGAAGAACAAAATATTTTTCAACAACCTCCAACAACAGAAGAGATTGTAAAAATACTTAAATTAACAGAAAGAGGGACTGAAGAAATAATATCTAGGCGTTCCAGTGGTTATGGAAAGTTAAAGGAAAAACTAGCTGATTTAACATTGGGAGAGTTATGTAACCTTATTAATGAAGACCCTCACTTATTGAGACGGCCTATTATTGTTGACGAGAATCGTTTACAAGTCGGATACAATGAAGAAGATATTCGCAAATTTCTTCCCCATGAAATTAGAAAGGAAGAGTTTTTTGATATAATGCATGAAGATAAGCGACTTCGAACTGAAAATATAATAGAGTAGTTGAGTCATTTTCTGTGAACTATGATTTAGTTGGTGATAACAAGTCTAATAATGTTTTATTTCTGATCACTCACGTACTGTTCAACCCCTGTTTTGCTCATATGGTCTGCTCCTATGTCAATAAATGGCACATCTTTTTCTAAACACTCGTTCTAATTCTGTCGGAATTAAACCAACTGATGTAATTTGAGGTTCGGATTACCAAGTCCTCAAAATTGGAAAAAGTTGTTTGAAAGGCAAACTCTCTCTTCAACAATGAGTGAAAAGCTTCAATTGGCCCATTATCATCAGGATAACCTTGTTTTGAGTATGAGTGGCTAATCTGATGCCGTTCAAGTAAAGTTTCAACTTCGTTGCTGGTGTACTGTGAACCCATGTCAGAGTGAAAATATTGTGGCTTTTGATGACATTCAAGCGCCTGATTAATCGTTTCTACAACTAACGTCGCCTCCATCTGACGACCAATCTTGAAAGCAAGAACTTGATGAACCTTTGGTTCGTAAATAGAACTGAGATAAACCCAGGTTCCTGGACGTAATTCCAAATAAGTGTGGTGGCTGTCTTTTCCCTTGTGAGGTGAGGCCCATGGGAACATGGAATAATCTTCAGGAAGGTTTCACAGTCAATGAGCGTCTTCCAGACACTCTCGTTGATGTTGCTGTTTGGCACGTTTTTAATCGCGCTCCTCAGCTATATCGACAAGCACCACAAATAAAAAAGCCGCCCTGTGTAACTTTGGTAGAGGTCACAGGACGAGCTAAAATCGTTTATTAAATTTCTGCCACCGCCTTTGAAGCGGCTTGCGTGGGAAGTCCTGTTTTCGGCGGGGCTTCCTTTTTCTGTCTTCATTATAGCATGTCCCTTAAAAACTGGCTAACGTTTTAGGCTTTGATCAGGTTCAGAATCTGGTTGTTTGATTTCTGGATGCTGTTCAGCAAAGGATTTCAGTTGCTTCTGTGTTCTCTCACTGATTTCTTGGTGCACATCGTTTAACTGTTTTTTAAATTGTGCTTTCTGTTGTGGACTAGTTGCTTGTTGAATTTGTTGTTGCAAGCCTTGATAGGACTTATTAAGATCATGGGCTGATAGCTTTTTTAGATTATGCTCAGGCTCTTTTTGGGCTTCTTGTAAGCCTAATTGTTTGGTTAAGCCATCGCTAAGCTCAATCACTTTGTTGCTCACTTGCTGGATCTCACTTAAAGCACTATGGATCACGGCTTTATCTTTTGCCCAGGTGGCCACGTAACCGAGTGAGTAGTTGCTGGTATCAACGCCAATATTTTGCATGGCAACATACGCGATCGCTTCGGCTTGGGTTTCCTGATAGGCTCGTGGCCGATCTTTAAAGGCTGATTTTAATCCGTGTAGCTGGCTATGCGCATATTCATGATATAACGTCTTCAATTTTAAAGCATTATCGGGCTCATCGCCACCAATGACGATTTCATTAGTGCTGGGTTGAAAATACCCCTTAGCCCCATTTAGCGTCTCTAAAGGCACTTCACTGACTTTAAGGTCGGTTTGCTGGTTTAGATAGTCCTTGAATGCGTTATACAAGCTTGTCACATTCTGATGATCGGCCAAATTTTCTTTGACAAAGTCTTTAGCACTTAACACTGGTTCACCGCTAGTTTGTGCCACATCAAAGACGGGTAGATAGCGATAACCGACAATGGCGCGCTCATCGGTGGTATCAAGATGCTTCTGCTCGGCTGGTGTTAGCTTCTTAATGATCGGAGCCGCAATCCGAATCGCTTTTGCGCCCCGGTTGACGGTGCGGTTAAAAGCCTTCTGCCATTGCTTAAAACCGGCGACTTGAGTGGCTTGAGGATTTTGCGTATAAATTAAATCAATGTTTCTGGCGCTATAACGATGAAATTTAGCCAGGGTATTGAGATACTTTTTAAATTGGTCACTATCAGTTAATTTTAGGATTTGCTGTTCGGCTTGGGCGACTAATTGTGCTTTCCAGGCTTTAACGTCTGCTTTACTCGGCATTGTCTACCCCTCCTCATCTTCAAAAACATCATTCAATATAGGGGCTACGTTGATTTGAATCGGGGTCGTGCCATAAAGGGCGATGTAGCCATCAGCTAATTTTTGCCAAGCCACTTGATAATAGGCTCCGTTACCAGTGATTTCTTTTAAATACTTGTAGGTTCCTTTAGCCTGTAAAACTGGTAATTCACTCCCAATGACTGCTAATTTATTATCCATTTTATGATCTCCTTTGCTTTGCTAATCTCACTCGTTGTTTGGGTTTACTTTTAGGGTTGTAAAAGTGAACCTAAATGACGGGTTCACCAACCGGAACGTAGTGCAGGGCGGTAGGCAGGTTCTAATCAAAATCAAAACTTAATTTATGACCGTCAAGTTTTAGCTTGGCGTCAAACGACTTACCTTTTTTGCTCTTGAACCCCTTTAGTTTGCTGGTTTCACCCTTGGTGACCAACGCTTTAATTGCGGTCTTACCGAGGGTCTTACTGCTCCATTTCTTGGGCAGGGTAAAGCTTTCGCCTTGCTTAGGCTTTACAATGTAAAACTTCTGTTTATTTAAAACGGTCGCTTGCGGTGTTTCTAAGAAGACCTCGTCGGACTTTTGTGCTTGCTGTTGGTGATTGATTTGTTGCTTAATGGCTGCACTGCCAGTTAATTGTGTTGGGACATCAGCGATCAATTTCACTACGAACTTCTTAATCTGGCTCAAAAAGTTATCCGGGGTGCGTTCTTCGGTACTGATTTGCTGTAACGCTTGCTCCCATTTAGCCGTCATTTCTGGACTAGTTAGCAAGGGTTCGAGTTCAACCGCTTTACATAAAGTAATTCCGGCTTCACTGACGCGTAGCTTGTTCTTTTCAGTGACGAGATAGCCGCGTTTCTTTAACACTTCCAGCACATTGGCCCGGGTTGCACTTGTCCCAATGCCTTGCACATCTTTAAGAATCGCTTGGGCTGCTTCATCATCAAGCGTTTTGCCGGCGGTCTTCATGGCCGTAATCAGGGTACCTTCGGTAAAGGGTACCGGTGGTGTCGTTTCTTTTTGCGGTGTTTGCAGATTTGCTTGGACTTGATCGCCTTGGTGAACGAGCGGTAAGGTTGCTGCTTCTTGCTGCTCGGTTTTGGTTTCATCAAATAGAACTTGCCAACCTTGCTTAGTTGGGACCTTACCGGTTGCTTTAAAATTAGCATCGCCGACTTGGGTAACAATGGTGGTTTCTTCATATTCGTAAGGATCAGCAAACATGGCTAATGTGGTTCTTAAAACCAAGTCATAGACTTGTTGCTGTAATTTAGGCAAGCTGGCTAGTTTCTCTTTCGTCGGCACGACTTTAGTCATGATAATGGCGTAGTGTTCTTCAACCTTTTTTCCATTAACATAGCGCTTATTTGGGGTGGTATTGGTTAAAGCGACTTGTTTAGAGACTAACCCCAGATACTTCGTCAGATTAGCCACTAAATACTCAAATTCTTCATCAGTGATATAAGCACAATCGGTGCGGGGATAACTGAGTAGTTTGTCTTCGTATAAGCTTTGAATAGCCACTAAGGTTTGGCTGGCACTGGCGTGATAACGTTTATTCATGGCACTTTGGAGACTAGATAGCGAGAATAGTTGGGGACTAGCACGCTTCTTGCCTTGCTTTCGGACGTCCTTGATTAAACCGGCCTGTGAGCCTTTCTGAACGTGTTTAGCCTGCATGAATGTCATTAGCCCTGTTTCGTCTTTAAATCGCTGATAGGGGTCTAATTTTGCAACAAATTTTTGCTGATTAGCAAGAATTTCCGCATTTATTTCAAAATAGGGTTCCGGCTTAAAGTTTTTGATTGCCTGGTCTCTTTGATAGACCATATACAAGGTTGGCGTCTGCACTCGGCCAATTGAATACACCCCGCGCACCCCATTTTGTCTCAACAATAAAGTATATAAGGGACTACCATTCATACCGATCAGCCAATCGCTAATTTGACGAGTTTGGGCTTCTTTATAAGCCAAATAGTCTTTGTGCCAGTCACCAAGATTTTTAAAGCCGGTAATAATGGCGTCTTTTTCCAAACTATTCAACCATAGCCGCTTAATGGTCTTCTTTTTAACGTCAATCTGGGCTTGGTTCATGATTGACCATGCGATATTGGAGCCTTCCCGACCACTATCGGTAGCAACAATAATGGTATCAGCCTTCGTTAACAGGTCTTTGACGATCCCGTATTGGTCCTTTTTACTAGCTGACACTTCAAACTTGTATTTATCGGGAAAAATCGGTAAATTAGATAAGGCCCATTGCTGGTATTTCCGATCATATTTATCCGGTGTGGCTAGTTCAACTAAGTGTCCGAGACCATACGTGACAAGCGTATTCTCGGGCAAAACAGGGTCACTAACCGTATAGTAACCCTGTTTTTTTGTGCTCTTTTGAAAGGCTTGGACGTATGACCGGGCTTGACTGGGTTTTTCAGCTAAGATAACAGTGGTCATGTTCATTCACTCCTTATGATTAAGCTTCTGTTCTAATTCTGTTTTACCTTGTTCAGCTGCTTTCAACCAAGTTTCACGTCGCAATTCTTGTTGTTGCTCTATCGATTGTTGCTTTAAATATTGTTGATACCGGTTGATGGCTTTGAAATCTGCATAGGCTGACCAACGGAATAATAAGCCACCCAGCAGTAAAACTAAGGCCATTAGTGCAGTTCCTAAAAAATCGGTATGGTTCGCTGTGAAAAGCTCTTGGTATAAATCCATTAACATGAGGTAAATTCCCATCAAATAGAAGATCATACTAACTAAGGTATCAAAATAGTAAGACAGCTTAGTCCGCCGGGAAGGTGTTGTAAAAGGGTCGGTTCGCATATCCTTTTTGGCTTTTTCCAATAACCAGTGTGCGATTTTTTTCATAACTATTTCTCCCTCCTAGTGGCTACGGAAATAATTTTGAAACATTCTCATGGCACCCATACCAGCACTCTTAGTCACACCGGTTGAAGCCCAAAAGTCTTTAACGGCGTCAGGTGTCTTGACCACCAGAAAACCGAATCCGATTGAAGCAATAAAAGCAATAAACCCGTATTTAGCCATATTAGTGAAACACCATACTGATAATGACATACAAAGCACCTGGCTAATAATGGAGGCATTGTAATAAATATACTTCTTCCACCACGTGCCACTATAATCAAAGCTTTCAGTCGCCATGCTCATTGCAGCTAAAGGAATTGTCAGGTTATACCAAGCCATATCAGCCACAAACACACACATCTTGATAAAGAACACGACGGTTACGACAGTGAAGATTAGCAGAAACAAAATCTGTAAGGGTAGCGAAATGCCAACATCTTTTAGCCCAGGAACTTTATTCATGCCGGTAATTGATTTAGCAGTGAATTTCTGATCAGAACTAAACATATACTTTAGCAGGGGCAAGGTAATTGAACCTTGAATAAAGCCCTGTAAAAACACGAAAACCGGAATCACGGCCGCTGATTTAATCCCGTCCATGATGATATTAGCCCAAGTCACATCGGTACTTTCATCTGCCTCTTTTAGAATTGTCATCACAATGCGGCCAAGGACGACCACAACGACTAACGATGTCGCAAAGGACAGGAAGATGGCATACCACGTTTTAACAATTGGCAAGCTTTGATTGGCTTGGTCAATAATGGCCTTGCAGATGTTGAATAAACCGTCCAACAAACCAGATAATGCCCATTCAAAAAAGTGTGTAATAGCTGATTGAATGATATTTGTCATTTTAAATCCCTCCTTTGTCTATTTGGGAATAAGTGAGACTGTACCAGTATCACTTTTAGCTAGTGTGTTAATTGGTGTTAGTTTATATTTGTCTGATTGCTTCTTAATCTTAAACAGTCGTGTTTCTGTGCTACCTGAAACACTATTTTTACCAATGAACTTAATTTGTTCATTGCCCTTGCTTTCAAGCAACTTGTACTCATACACTTCACTAAATCCCGCTTGGGTAAGTGTTAGATTGCTTTTTGAAAACTTTGCAGTAGCGGCCATACCATTATCTTTGCTAGAAGCAAACGTCCACTGGTGACTTTGCAAATCCTGTGCTGTAGACTTCCCACAAGCGGTAAGACCAACGACAATCAGCAACACCGTCATCACGGCGATTATATATTTCCGATATTTTTTCATTAATATGTCCTCCATTATCCAAGCATTTTCTTATGTCTAGACTCTAATTCTTGATCGATATTATCCTGCAATTTGTCTTCTTCGTCATCGGTTGTTTGATCGTCTTTTTTGGCTTGGTGCTGTGCTTTAACTGTCTGATTCCACTTATCTACCTTATTCTTAAAGTGGGTTTCCTGGCTGGCTTCTGGTTGGCCTTGATACTCATTCTGTGACAAGTTAACCAAATGATCAGCCCCTGGAAATAGTTTAAATTGGAACGCTTTTGTAGCTTTGACTGGTCGCGCATTACTAAAGATTAATAGGCTCTGATCTTCAGGCATACGCATAATTTCATCGGGCGTCATGAGCGAACGGCTCGTATAGCTGTAACTATCGCTCTTGCTATGGCTCTCTTCCTTACTGTGACTAGTACTTTCGCTTCCCGTTTCAACTTTAACAGTTGATTTTCCCAGTAAATCACTGAAATATTTAGCAGTCACGTCATTAGCAGCATTTAAGCAAATCTTAACGGCATGATTACCTAAGATACTTTCGGCCTTATCCTTACCATACAAGGCTTGGAGCTGGGTTAAGGTCTGACAAATGGTCGTCACGCCAATACCGTACCCCCGGCACGTCGCCAGAAATTCTTCGTACTTAGGAAACTTCCCTAAATTGACAAATTCATCAAGAATAAAGTCGACTTGGTGGGGCAATTTAGCGTGATGATTGGCGGCTAATTTGTATAATTCATCAAATAATTGTGAGAAAAACAGATTGATGAAGCTTTCATAAGTATTATCCATGACGGGGATAATCACGTATAGCACCACTTTGTCATTGCCGATCTCTTTTAAATCAAAATCAGAAAAGCTGGTAAAATCAGCCACTTCTTTGTCAACGAATTTCGAGATGGTCGCCAACAGGCTTTCAATAATGCTGGCTTTCATTTCCCCTTTGGCTTTTTTGAACCCTAACTCATAAGCGCGTCTCGCTGGATCAGTCATGGTTAAATCAAGAAACAAGATATCTAACGGACTATCTGCGCCCTTTTCCTCGGCTTCCACATCGTTTTCTTGCAACACTTGGGTCACACCCGCCAAATTCCGTTGTTCTGGTGACCGGTGGTTCATGACAAACAGGATTAAAGCCTTCAAAAGCTGTCTTTGGGTACTAAACCACACATCTTTTTTGCCTTCGGCATTTTCACTCTGAACGATCTTCGTGGCGACGGTTTCAGCTTGAATATCCCGTTGAATATAATCAAAAGGATTGTAGCGATCACTGTGCGCCATGTTGGCAAAGTTGACGACATGTACTTGATAACCCTGGGCTAGTTTGATACCGGCCGTCTTTTCGTATAATTCCCCTTTTGGATCGGTCACGACAATGCTGTTCTCCGTTTCGTTAAACAGGTTGGTAATCACGACTGATTGAGTCTTATACGATCCTGGGCCCCCAACCACAAAGATGTTCCGGTTGGGTTTGGTACTGTTATTTTGGTAAACAATTTGTTTATCCACGATTCCTAAAATTGTCCCATTCATGCGTTTACCTCCAATGCGGTTAGCTTTAGATGACTTTTCTGATTTACTTCTTTTTCATCTGTATTCTGATTAACTGATAAATGAAAGATAAAATGACTGTGATAATTGTAAATACAAAAGTTAGTGTGCTCCCTCCCTGAAATAGGAACAAAACTATCGCAATTAACAACATGATGATCGTAACTATTCGTACTAATAAATCTGGTCTGTTCATGCTTCTTACTCCCTTTCACTTGCCTGTCTTGGATTGTGTTTCTTGTTTTGTTAATGCCTCTAATATTTCTGTTGTGGTGCTCCTGTTAAACGCTGTGGTGAGGTCTTTGGCATTGATACTAAAGTAATGGTCGCTCAACTCTTTTAGATTGCCCCAAGTCGCACTCCCGTGGGTTTCAGTGTCCGCAGTTTCCCAAGCTTTATGCTTGCTGTTCCGTTTCAAGGCAAAATAGACGGTGTATAGTACCACAGCAATACTGACGATAATTAATACCGGGTTCTTTTGACCCAAATACAAGTTGTAATAGTGCCAGGGGTGTAAGACTAACTGCTTTAACACCGTTGGCATATGATCCGCAAAAGTTAGTTTATAGCGGGACAAGGCCATGACTACTCCGGCTAAAATCTCCGCTAAATACAAGCCAATGATTAGCGTTAGTAGATACGGCCAACTAGCTTTAATCACAGCTATGCTTCTATCTTTCATTTCTAATCACCTACGATTCGTTTAATTTGCGACTGCTTGGTACCAACATACCGTTGATTGCCACTGATCAAGGTTGGTACTGACGTTAATTGATATTTTTTAATGTAATGCCGATTCTGCGGTTGGTTCATATTAATCAAAATGATGTTGTGACTGATGACGTTATGCCAATAAATCTGGTGGAAAATAGCTTGGCAATCCGGGCAATCATCGCGATAGAAGAACAACGCTTTTTTAGGATGCTTAGCCAGCGTCACGATTGATCGCTGCTTTTCTACGTGATTGACATATTGATGACCAGCAAACCCGCTAACGGCTAAAACCACCACGATTACCGCTAGGGCTTTACCAACGCGTTTAATTAAGGTCACTGGCTTTAAAACTACTACCTAAATTTTGTACCGCGGTGATTCGATCCGTGGTGGTATCGAAAGTCACTTGATAAAGTACCGTCGCCTTTTGCCAGTCGTTGTCGCCACTCTTACTTTCGTAACTGACAACGGCCAAGCCTTTCATATTTTGCCCCTGCTTACTTTGCGTATACAGGTTCAGTTGATTTAACTTAGCTGAAACACTATTGCTATCACCATACGTGCCCTTATTTGAAAAGTATTGCTGATATAGCTTGTCGGAAATCAAGTCTTTCACGCCATCTTTACGCTGTCCGTAGGTCTTGGGCTTAAAGTTGTTCATGACCTTAAAGAACTTGGTGACTACCGTATTAAAGCTAAGTTCAGCCTGACTTTTGTCTTTATTATTTTGGTAGGTCTTATAACTGTCAATTTGGGTGCTCAATAACTGCTTTTGTTGGTTGGTTTTAGTCAATTGCTGACTAACTTGTCGCTTCTGCTGTTGTAAACGACTAATCTGCTGTTGCGCCTGCTTAACTTGGCTATGTTGATAGGCATTCGCCCCTAATGACATGATTAAGATCAAACTACCAAGTGCAATACTTAAAACCACGCTACGCTTCATTTGCTGGTTCCTCCTTACTTCTTGATTGGCCGGGCTAACGTTACATCGCTACCACTTAGTAAGCTATAAAAAGCGGTGCCAAAGGTGCTTTCGTTAACCTTATCGCCGACGCCACCTTGTTCAATGATTTTGGTGGCTTTGCCTTGCCATTTGCCTAACAGAATGGCGGTATGCCCGTTGTTTCCGGCCCCGGCGCCTTGATTAACGATCACAATATCGCCGGCTTTCGCATCATTTTCACTGATCTGTTTCAAGTATTGATGGCTACCTTTGGCGTCACTGGCCATCGTGCCGGTAAACCAGCCCATGTTATCCGGTACCTTGTAACCAGCCCTATTCAAGGCTAACCAGACAAAGCCCGAACAATCTGTCCCACCGGTTTTGTTAGGCTTCTTTAAATCTCTGCCTAAATCGGGGCTAGGGTGGGTTTGAACATAATAGAAGTCGCCCTTCATACTTTCCGCGTTTTTGACGATACTACCGCCGGAATAGCTCGGGTCACTATCACAACCTAGCTCGGTCAGATTGCCGGAACTCGCATTGTCTAACGTATTACCGGCCACTGGATCACTCGCCCCGAACACGGAATACCAGTGATCGGCATAACCGTATCTTTGGCTTAAATACCATTGTTCCGGGTTCTTACTCATACCCTCATAATCCATTAACCAGGCTTTGGTCGCTTTATGCACGTCCGTATATTTAAAAATCTGCTTGTTTGACGCATAGTAACTACTGTTCAATTCTTGGTCGAGATAGTCCAACTGCACCCCGAGATTGGTTGCTGATTTGTTTTCTTTGTGGGCTAAGTCCTCCAACTTATCTTTTCGGCCACCTAACCACTGGGCTAAGCCCGTGGCCCCGGAACTGGAATTAACGGACTTGGGATCAAGGCGACTTTCTAGTTGTAAGACCCCCAAGATACCGGCGGCCGCTTGTGGGGTGGCACCATACTTTTGCTTCCAGTGCGCATAAATGTTTTTGGCATTTTCCTTCATGCTCTTACTATCTAATTGCGTTTCTGTAGTGGTTGAATTATCACAACTGTTTTCTTGCAATTGACCAGTAAGCGCGGCAATTAGCAAGATGATTAGCAGAAGGGCGCCACCCACAATATAAGCAATCAATTTCCACTTCTTTTTCTTATATTCAAATGACAATACCTGCATTTAATCACCCACTTTGTGCTTGGCCTGATCGACTTGTTTTTGCGCTGCTGATTGGTCACTCTGCGCGTTCTTTAAGTCCGACTTAGCCGAATCCACCTTCTTGTCTTTGTCCTTATCTTTACTGCCATCAATCTTGTTGGCGTCATCTAACTTCTTTTGGGCGTCGCTAACTTCGTTCTTAGCGGCATTGAGACTTAACAAGGCCTTTAAATACTTAGCTTTAGGACTGTTCACGCCGGCTAACTTGGTTTGGACAGTCTGGGCGTCTTGCGTATCATTATGGGCGAGGAAAGCTTGCCCTATTCTCAATAACACATCAGCGTTCGTCGTAAAGGATAATTGGTTATTAAGCGTATTGGTATCATAATTAACAATCGCTTTTTCAAGCTTCAACTGGTCTTTTTGTTTGCTCGTTGCCTGAGTTGGTAACTGCCAATCGGCCACTTGACTGCTATCTTGGTTGGCATAAGCCGCATTAACAACCTTGTTCAACTGACTTGGGTCAACGTTTAAGGCTTGCTGGTACTGACGATGTTTTAAAAAGACACTGACTTGCTTAGTTGCAGGATAGCCGGCCCGTTTCATATCTTTTTGCGCTTCAGACCACTTCTGATCATTTAAAGCGGTCTGAATTTGACCGCTATATTTTAATCGCGTGACCTGGGCTTGGTTCTGGTTAGCTAAGCTTTGATATTGCCGTTCGTCACTTTTATGGACTAAGCCGACGGCCAAAACGGCCACAATCGCCACCCCGGCCACGCTCAACCATAAACGTTGTTTGGTTTTCTGCTGGGCCGTTTCAACTTCCTGCCATTCGTGATAACTCACAAAGTCCTCAATGCCGTTAACCACTTCCGTTAACTCATTTAACGACGTAGCTTTAGCTACTTGTTGTAAATAGTCATCCGGGTGTTTAGCTAGGGCTTCCTTAGGATTGCTTAGTAGCCGTTCATAGGGCGTCCCCGTCAAGCAAAACAGAATCAGTGCTTTGTATTTGGCTAAATTGCTATGTTTGTCATCATAAGGCATAAGTTCATTGGCCCGGTAAGCGTACCAAACATGTTGCATGGGGTAATACCATAGATTAGCTGGGTTTAAGGCAATATGATACTGGCTATCAGCAACCACCTTTTGCGCCATTATTTTCTTGGCAACGGCTGCCCGGATCGCCTTATTTTCCTGCGGTAATTCCTTTAATGATCTGACCTTATCCGGCAAGGTATAAGTTAAAACGACCTTCTGATCTTGCTCAACCACGTTAACCAACTGCAAGAAATTGGCATCAGCTTGCTTTAATTCGTTTAGCTCACTCAACTGGTCGTATCGAAACTGATTGTGATTGAGTTCGAGAATTAACTTGTTCCCTTGTCGCTTGAACGTGCCGACCTCGATATTTAATAGCTGATTTGATTTACTCATTTAAAGTCCCTCCTTCCTCTTCGGTGGTGGTCAAAGCGTCAATTTCACTTGGGGTTAAGACCACGCGCTTTTGATAATTCGGTTGGTTAGCTGTCTCACGGTTGTATTTTTCTTGGTAAGCTTCTGGGTCGATTAGCCGTAGTTCTTCTTCGGTCAACTCGACACGCATAAAGGCGCGTTGGCTACCATAGATCATCAGGGCTTCGCCTTGTCTACGGCGTTCTAGTAGCTTCTTTTCTTTATCCGAGAACGTCATTCTTAACTTAGTAATGACATCATCGACACCTTTACCATCAAGGCCAAAGAATACCTTGGTATAGGAGTTCCCAATAATGGCTTCACCAATGTTCTGCCCGGTATCTGTCGTTCCTTCAATCACATCTTGAATTTGCTGCGTTCCGGCAATCGCCCCAGCATTATACTTTCTAAACCGCTTGTAGGCTTGGTGGAAAAAGGTGGCGGCTGCTTTGTGCAAGGTCAAGAAATGAAATTCATCGACAAACAATTTCTTGCGGCTATGCCGATCTTTGGTAATTTCGTCCCATAGATACTGGAAAGTATTCAGATAGGCGGCTGATTGGACTTCCTGCTCACTTTGTAGCGGTTTTAAATCAAAGGAAATGATTTTCCCTTTTAAGTTAACGTTGGTATGGCCGTCAAATAAACTGTTAGAACCATGGGTATAACTGCCTAAGATGTAGTAGAAGTCTTTGACCCGATTGAATTTGTCGGCGTCCTTATCTGCCAATTTTTCCAACTCGTCATAAACATTGGATAAGGTCGGCCACTGATCGTCTTTAATTTCTTTTAAGCGGCTATATTTCAAAACGCCACTGTTGACGTAAGCTTGTTTAACGACATCATCAAGGATTGCCAGTTCAACTTGGGTAATCCCGGTTTTAAGGACTTCAAAGAACCCCTTTAATCGCTGGATTTTATCTTTAACTAGTAAATCAAGGTTTGTGACCGCTTCATCGGCGCTTAAGATTTCTTCGGAAAAGATTTGTAGCGGGTTAATTTTGTACTTCGCATTAGAAGTTAGGTGCAGGACTGCCCCACCTAGGGCTTCGACAATTTTGGTATATTCATTTTCTGGATCAATAATGTAGAGTTGATAGTCTTGAATGGCGTAGCGTAGGATTTTTTGGATCATATAGGTGGTCTTGCCGACCCCCGAGGTCCCGATAATCACTTGATTTTGATTTAGGGTCTTGTTGCGATCCAGCATATCTACGGCAATTAAGCTGTTGGTATCTTTGTTAACTCCTTCAATATCGCTTCTCGGCTTTAAGTCCAGAATTTCAGCGTCATCAAAAGGAAACATGCTGCTGGCGACTTCGGTATTACTCTCTTTATAGGTGTAATCCCCCATGAGGTTCTCGTTAATTGGCATGGTTGACCAAAATGCTTGGAAAGTCGCTTTAACGGGCACTAAGGGCTTCATTTGTAGTTTAATCAACGTATTCTTAACGCTTTCGGTTAAGTCATCTAATTCTGCTAAACTGTTGGCCCGCAGATAAATAAGCATATGTTGGTACACAAATGTGGTAGAATTATCAAGGTATTTATCTAGTTGCATGTTGGCTGAATCAATATAATTTTGCAGAATCTTCTTTTTATACGGGTCGAACGTATTTAACTTCTGCGCTTCCTTATTTTGAATCGTCTTCTTGTAATAGGTAATCATTGAATTATTACTGGCGCTGTCGATATATTGCACAATATCGATAACGCCTTTTTTGCGCTTCAATTCTGACAACCAGTTGCCATACACCCGCTTGGGATAGTCAGCAATCGCTAACACCCGAATAAAATTCTCGCCCGACTGGACGTAGGTGGGGTACTGTTCCCAGCTAAACGGGAATAGTGAATGCAAGCTATCGCGATCAATCAGCTTGGTAAAGTCTTCAACCTCCGCTTTGGGCTTACTACCCGTTTGGCCGCTGTCGCCTTGATGTCTTTCTTTTTTAGTTGGCATAAATAAATCAATGACCTTATCACCAAAACTCATCCTGTTTCCCCCTATCCATTAAAATTGATTAAGTTCTTTAAAATCTCTTGGACTTCCTGACTAGTCAAAACTTTGGCCGTCACATCAAAGTCCGTTAACGCATTTTCAATATCCCGTTTAACCTGTTCGATCTTTTCGTCTAAATGAGTGACCGCTAGGTTTAAGCTCTTAACACTTTTGTCTTTAATTGGCACCTTAACGATTAGCAGATGTTGCTTAGTTGTCATGTTTTTGGATTCTTGGACTTTAGTAAAGTGATCCAAGTAACTGGCTATGAGCTGGATTTTGAACTGTTGCTCCGGGTGGCCTTTTTGTAAGGCGAGATACCGCCGTTTGAGACCATTGAGATAAGCCGTCATATTGACGGGAATCGTCGGTTCTAAGAACTGTAACGTGTCATCAACGCCTTCACCTAAGGTACTCATGAGAAACGCACCATAGTCCTCAAAAACGTCCTGTTGTTCGGTTTCATTAAGTAGATCAAGGTTGATCCCACTAACTTCCAAAATGCCAACGAGATTACCGGTTTTGGTAACTTCGTAATTACCATACATACCCACCACCAAGCTCATGTCATCAATGGTCTCTTTGCCACCATTGATTTTAGGCGGTTGATAATCCCAATCTAGCTTGGCTGTTTTATTGGCGGTTTTGCTCTTCTTCAAACGCATTTAGTTCACCTCGCTTCTTCGGTTTTAAATAAAACAGTTTCTGACCATTGGCATAGCGGCGTTTCAACTTAAAGTTATCCCGCACTTTAATATTCTTCCGCGCCGCAACTGGCCTAATTGTTAAAATAGCCATGACAATCGTCATGGCTAAGACAACAATCACTATTTTTATCAGGACTAAGATCAGACCATAGGGTGGGATCGCAATAAAAATTAAGCCCACTAGTCCTGCCAGCGCCGCATAGCCAAAATCCTTCAAGGTGTAGTCTTTCCAGATCCCGTAATCTTTATCTACGTTCTCTGGGAAGATAAATTCTTTCCCTTTCTTCATTTGGCAGGCTCCTTTTTAAATTAAGTGAATAGGCTGTAAACCCAAGGTAATAGCCAGATAATGGCTGCCGCTAAGGCCACTAAACCAGCCACCCGACCAACCGCGTGATAAACTTCAGATTTCTCTCGCGGATCGTCTGCGTCAGGCATTCTTTTGATAATAATAAATAGCGCCACACAAATCCCGACTAAAACGACCAACCCGGTTAAAATACCTTGAATTGTCTTACCAGCTTGGGTGAGCTTACTTTTAACTTCGCCACCGTCCGCCGCCAAAACAACCTGAGCGTTCATCAATCCCAAGTAAATTGTGGTGGCTCCAGTAGTTGCTAACGCTTTTACTTTGTTGAACTTCATGTTATTCCTCCTTCCCGTCTTCCTGTGACCGTAATTGAACCGATTCTGCCTGCGTTTCTTCTGGCTCACGCTGATAGAATTTATCCAATTGTTCCTCGGCAATTTGCTGGCTTGGTAATGGGTCAGTAGCTAAATTAACGCGGCCATTTTCACTCGTGGCTAAGTAATACTCCTTTTCTGACTGACCTAGCTCTTGGGTCTCTAAGACATGCACATTATGTTCATAACGGCCTAAGGCGTTATCAACTTCTAAGCCATAGAAGCCTAAGAAACCTTCTAAGAAGCTCTCACCAAAAAAGGTCATTTCGTTTTTGATCTGCTTATATTGATGGGTCGGTTTATCACTTACCAATTTTTCGGTCTTTTTAGCATTTTGACTGTCTTGATGGCGATTAAACCAGCCCCTAAGTTTTAATGGCGGAGTTTTTAGCTGACGTTTAATGGTCTTCTTAATCATTGCTTGCCGAACTTCATCGATTGGCTGGCCGTCTTGATCTAAAATTGCTTGTAACTGTTTTGGATCAGTCAATGCTTGGTCATCATCAACCACAATCGCCTTTTGATTATCATGAACTAGCTTGCCATTAATGCCTTGCCAGCTTTCTACTTTCATTGGATCACCTCCTTATGTTGTTTGTTGGGTTAGAAATATTAAACAACTAGCTTTCCCCTAACCCGCCCGGTAAAATGGATTATTAGGAGGGTGACACCTAGAAGGCGTATTTCTAGGTGCTAATCCCCGTTAGCAACTTCACTGCTTACGAGGACGCCCTCTTTTTTTATGTGGTTTTTAACCCACTCTATCCCTTCATCAGATATTAATTTATTGGTACCTGAACCAAGCAAAAATTGATCAGGGAACTCTGGATGTCGTTTGATCCAGTTGCTGACATAATTTCGGCCACGCCCCAGCTTATGATTAGCTTGCGTTAGGCTGTACCATTCCTGATTGCCTGTCACATGTAAGTTCTCCTTTCTTAATTTAGTCATAGTTTAGCACTAAAAGGTGTAACTTACACCATTTATTTTTTTTACATTTAGGTTACAAGTGCCTGCCCCCATCTTCATGCCGGTTTCGAGTTTGGTGTTGCCGTTGCTTTTTCGTCATTTCCCACTCAGTCTCTTTTAAGCCACGTAATTGCTGCTTTCTTAGATAGTCTGTGTTCTTCGCATATAAAATGGCTATTAAGGCTTCGTCCAAAATATTAGTCAGGTAGTTTTTCGGGCTAGTTGGGTAATAATTGATTGCTTGATAGTCCTTAATTTGGTCTTGCTTATATTGATCAAACCGCGTTGTCTGTTGTTTCAAACGGGCTTGCACAGTTTCAATTTGTTTGTTATCCAACTTAGGATCTTGGCCACATTCGCCGATAAACAGTTGCCGGGTGCCATCATGTTTTAAGACCCGTTGTAATCGGTGGTTCTGAATATCTTTTAATTCCATTTTACCTAACAGGTAATTCAAACCGGCTTGGTGTTGCTGACTAGTAAAGACTACCGGTGGCTGCTGTTGCAATTGACTAAGATCATTGGCGCTTAATGGCTTTAATTCTGGATCATAGTAAACCACAGCGGTATAGATTTGCTCCTTGTCAATCGTCTCTAGCTTATCGAGGTCACTGTCCGGAAAAGCAGTCGTTAGAATGCTGTCGTATTGGGTTTGCACCACGGCTTTAACTTCCCGAATGACCCGTAAATCTTTGACCGCTTTAGAAATGAATTCGAGTTCGCTTGGTTGATAAGCGGCTAGTATGCCCCGATCAGTAGGCTTCAAATCGTCTAACTGGTGACCATGTTTGGCTAGTACCGTGGTTAATTGCTTCTCAATTGTTTGGGCCTGCTGATTAACTAACTGCCAGCTGGTATATGGCCGCTTGGTAAACGTCAATAATTGCTGGGTTAATAAGTCACTTCGAATATCCGCTAACCGTTCTGCCAATTCGCTACCCTTAAAAATCGTTTGTTCACTATTAGTTTCTTTAATCAGTTCCCGTCGTTCAGCTGCGGTTGTCTGTTCAAAATTAAGTTCCGGATAAAGCTTTTTCGTTGCTCGTTCCACCACTTTATTTAACAACTGGTTAGCTTGTGCTAGTGATGTCGTTTGCTGGTCAATAGTCAGTAGTTGTTTGGCTACATTTTCACCAATGGCATGTTTGATTAATAAGCTGTTTTTCCAATTAAACAGCATGCGCTGTTTATCATCTAAATGTTCTAAATCGACATAGGCTTTCAATTGCTGACTTAGGTGGCTAATGGTGTGCTTTTCGGAAAATGATAGCTCGTCAGTTAATGCGTCAAAATGTTCATGATTTCGGATCTTTTCATTAAGATTATGATACTTAGCTTGAGCGTTTCTTTGCGCGCTAACTTGTTGATTAAATGCTTTTCGATTTTTTCTTTGGCTGTTAATGCCTTCGTGTTGGGTAGGTGTCTCTTGAATCCCTTGATCGACAAACGATTTTTCACTAATCCGATCCGGAATATTTTTTTGTGCTAAGAACTGATTAACACTCAATGCCCAATTTTTTCGCCACTCATTAATTTTTTCCTTTTTATCCCAATCAACCAACCAAATTTTTCTTTGTTTTGGAAACCCGCTTTTGGTTAAAAGTTGCTTGCCATTTTCATCTTTAATGTACTGCGTCTTTGCTTTTAATCCCCAACTACCATCGGGGTTAAATGGGCGATTGGTTAACATCACATGTGCATGCGGATTGTCTGGGTGATCGCGATGAATTGCTACGTCAGCTACCATACCTTGATCGACAAAACTTTCTTGCACATATTTTGTCAGTAATTCTTTCTGTTCGGATTCACTTAATTCTACCGGTAAAGCTACGTTAAATTCTTTTGCATACCGTGAGTTTGATTTACGATCGTTCTTTTCAACTTCATTCCATAATTGTTCTCGATCACTGGCCCATTCTGGTGAATTTTTGGGGGTTAAAATAAAGCTTTCTGGAATTACCGATCGGGCATAGAAATACCGGCGACCTTCTTTATCATCAAATAATTTTTCACCACTTCGATAAGCCGCACTGGCAATCGCACTTCGTCCTTTACCAGCACTAATATTACTAAAACTAATATGAAATATTGCCATGTTAGTCACCTCTTTACTTTGATTCTATGGGCTTGACTTTGTTGTCGCCATCGGCGACTTCTAATACAGGATTTTTGGGATTATCACAACATAGAATTCATTCTATGTGTAAGTGCGCATTGACCTCGTTTCACTCGGTCTGATGATTACCCTAATTTTAATTTAGTGTATGCCTTAAGCTTCGCTATTTCAACTTTTATCCTTTGACTTAACGTTTCCTATATGATATAGTTTCGGTGATTATTTCTAATATGATTGGAGGGATCGTTATGTCTCAAAGTAACTTAGAAAAACAAGAAGCTAAATTAAAAGCCCTTAATCAAAAAATTAAGGACGAAAAAAATAAGATTGAACAACGGCTAGGTAAACAAATCATCAGTCAAGCCAGTTTAGATTATGCTAATTTGTCTAACGATCAGATTAAGCTTTTAGCCAAGCAATTTTCTGAATTTTTAAAGGTAAAGTCCGTAGATCATTAGCCATACGAGATGGGGAAATTCCATGTCTAATCAATATGAAAAACTAGTCGAGCAGCAAGCGCGTTTAAAACAAAAAATTGAGCGGAAAGATTTTAAATTACGGCAATCTAAATACTATGAAAATCGGCAAGCACGAAAAGCCCATTCTCGCCGATTAATTCAAAAAGGGGCTTTATTAGAAAAGTACTTTCAAGCTAATAACCTCTAGGTCGAACAAACCGAAGAACTTTTAAAAACATTTGCTGACTATGTTAACGCCCATAAACCGGATAAATTAAAAAACGATCAACCTAATAACTAGGCCGATCGTTTTTATTTTCAGGATTGTTTTTTGGCTTAATTTCTGGATTGTGTTTAGCAAAGTCTTTTAACTGTTTTTGAATTCTTTGTGTAAGCTCTGCTTTACTTTCTTTGTGCTTCCTTTTACTTGATCGCTGTTGAATTATCTTTTGATCCTTACCTCTTCTTTTTGATTTTAGGTCAAGCGTAAAATCTGAAATTTTATTTTGATCTAGCTTACTTAAATGACCGATTTCTTTAAAGTTTAAACCGGCTTTGGGAAAGCGATAAATATTACCAAGATCGACCCAGGAAGGTTTCTTCAACCCAGCGGATTGCCAATCTTGAATCGGATAATATTGTTGCTTGATATAAGCCGACTTCTTTTCATACTGACTAGTAATTTTAAAAGCCTCGACCGTCTGTTCTGATACCCGACGAATTAAAACTGGTCGAGACTTGCCACCGTTAGTTTCTACAAAACTAACGTATAGGCTGACTAAGTCATTAGTCCTCATCTGGATCGTTGAGCCAATCAGCGACCTCTTTAGCGTCTTTGAACTCGGTGACTGGTGTCCCTTCGGTCGCCTTTAAAAAGCGTAAATTAGCTCTTTCTTCTTCGCTTAAAGACGCATTAAAAGGTAAAGCACCATTAGCAACAATCCGCTTGTAAAACATGTTAATGGCCGTGGTTGGATTTAAGCCCAATTCGCTTAAAACTGCTTCGGTATCATCGGCCAAATCTTTATCAATCTTGACTTGGACCCGTTTCTTTTCCTTAACTGCCATGATTGTCTCATCTCCTTTCTTTTACTACTACCATTATACTATCTTTTGAGTACCTCATCAATAGATAAAGCCCTGGCCTCAAATCACTTGAGCTTGGCGTTGATCTAAAGGCTGAACTTTTGAGCTGGTTAGCTCTGGCACTCATTTAAAAGCCCCTATTCTTCTGTTTAAGCCATTTAAATCTAACTTAAGTATAAAGAGGTTAGTAAGTCTTAAAGCCGCTTAGAAAGGATTTTGTAGCCTTTTAGGACTAGTAGTACAACCCACTGTTATCGTTGTCGGCCGACTTTTCTTCTTCGGGGTGTTTGGCCGCATATTCTCTAGCCGCTTGTTTATTCCACCAAATCCCAAATAGGTTTTGCATGGTGCCGTATAAGTAGTTCTCCACGTTCTTGATATGCTTCTCATTGCTTCTTAGGGCGTTAAAGTAGCGTCTTAAGGCTTTAGTCATCAAAGGTTTTAGTGCTTCGTCGTCAAGCGGGATTATGACGCCAATATCTTGATGATCCTTTTCAACTCGGTACTTAGCATTTAAGATAATGCCAATGAAGCGCCGCATTTGTTGCGGGGTTCGACACCATAAGCTAAGTAATTGCACAGCTTCTGGTTCTAAGAAAACCGGTAAGCCAGTATCTTCATCAGTTAAGAAGTCATTAGCATGATTTATGAGATCATGGTTTTGCTTTTCGATTTCATCTGGTGAGAAATGTGCTGTGGAAAAGTTCAACTTTTGAGTATCTATATTGTATCTGTTTTTGTCTCTTTCTTTAGGTTCTCTATATAGATTAAGTCCATTTTTTGAACTTCCGCTCGTAGCAAGGGTTTGAGAGCTGGTGTCAACGAACTTATGCGGAAGTTCATTTTTTGAACTTCCGCTTGTAGCAAGGGTTTCAACGGTCTCCCGCGGAAGTTCATTTTTTGAACTTCCGCTCGTAGCAAGGGTTTGAGAGCTTTTTTGACCAAATTCGCCGCGTAAATAGACATCGGTTGCTTTCACATCGAGCTTGGACAGATATAAGCGATTCGGTTCATTTTTCTTAGTTTTCGGGTTAAAGCCCATTTGTTTCTGAACGAGTAATCCGATTGATTCCAGCTCTGCTTTTATTTTGATGACTTTTCCCTTTGAACAATTGAACAAGTCCATTAGTTCTTGATTGGTAAAGATAAAGTAGACGTGTCCTTCACTATCAACCCAGTTATTGCGCAAAGAATACTCTAATCGGTCTTTTAGTACCATATAGGCTAATTTAGCGTCATTGCTTAAATGCTTGTATTGCTCGCCATACATTAATACCTTAGGGAACTGGAAAAATAAGGCTCCATATACGTTATCTGCTTCATAGTAATTAAAATTTGTTGATTTTGTCATAATAAAAACTCCCTTTCTTGACTGACACACGCTGTCTCAAAAGAGAGTTGCTAAAACATTCGACTTGCATTACAATACAAATCTGATATGCTCTAACTGAATTACAAAGCCTCACGGCTAAATGATTGCTTTGTAATTTACCAGCATGTGTCTGTTTGTGAGTTGCCGACTGGGCAACTTTTTTAAGTTCTAACAACAAAAAATGGACTAAAT
>NZ_CP032745.1 GCF_003641145.1 Lactiplantibacillus paraplantarum | reverse complement strand
AACCTATGTATGCGTTTAACTCGACTTTTCGACTGGCATAATCCTAATAGGTTTAGTATAATATTCCTATCAGGCAACTAGAGTTGACTACTTTTAGTAGTTCATATCCTAGCTAGCCATCTATAAAGACGAGCGTTAAAGGCGATCAAGTATCCCGGTACTTGGTTTGCTGATCAGAGAGTTACTGGAAATAACTCCTTGATCGACGCTCTTTTTTGTTAACCTAAATATAACATAGTTACAAATTAAAGCAACCTTAATACAAAAGAAATATCACTGTTTTTGTAACAAGTTACTTGTTACATGTTACAAGTAACTTGTTACAAAAATATGTTTACAAAATCGCCTTTTTGTATTATATTTAGGTTATTGAAAGAGGTGGCTTCATGACTAAAGTAATAACAATCGGTAATTTCAAGGGTGGGGTTGGAAAAACTACAACTAGTTGTCTTTTTTCCTATTTATTAGCTGAAACTAAAAGAAAAGTATTATTAGTAGATTTTGATCCTCAAGGTAACGCTAGTGAAATTATGAAGAAAACATACCCAAAGATCATTAGCAAACCCAAAAATGAATTTATGAATGGACTAAAATTATTTGACCTGTCTCAGTCTGTGACAAAATTTACTGACTACTTTGATATGTTAGTCAGTGATTGGTCACTATCCGCATTCCCAGATATGCTAGAAGAGTATAGAAAAGATGAGCGTAAATACCTTCTTGATAAACTTCTAAGTAATATAAAGAATGATTATGACTTTGTTTTAATCGATATACCACCAACTTTATCAAACTTTGTCAATAACGCTGTTTTAGCTTCGGATTACATTATAGGTGTACTGCAAACACAGGAACAAGCATATTCTAGTACATTAAAATTTATTAGCTATCTTCAAGACTTGACCGAGTACGAATCACACTTCGATTTACTTGGCATAATTCAATATCTTGTGAAGATAGACGGTCGCGTTGATCAAGAAATTATCAAAGACGCTTCAGAATCACTTGGCCCAGCATTGTTCCATGAAAATATCTATCAAAGAGAACGCGTTAAAAGATTTGGTAGAAGTGGTATTAAAAATAATGACCTTTGGGACAAGCGAGTACTGCACATGTACAAAGTAGTTTTAGATGAAGCATTGACACGAATGGAGAAATAAAAATGCCTGAAAAGAAAAGTCTTCTCAATCAGATTCATGCAAAAGAAAGGCTGGAAAGTAAAACAAGCCCATTTGCTAAAGAAGAAAAAACAAAACCTCTTAGAGTCAAAGAGAGCAAGTATGAACTCATAAATGAAGTTGCGTATAAACAGAAAAAAACTAAAGTAGATGTATTGGACACTATTCTAGAAGCTGGGATAAGTGCTTTAGGGCTTAGTAACAAGTAACAAGTTACTTGTTACTTGTTACTTGTTACTTGTTACTTGTTACTTGTTACTTGTTACTTGTTACTTGTTACTTGTTACTTGTTAAAAAAAGTCACTTTAAAAAGTGGCTTTTTTTTACACGACGAATTTACAATTGAAGTGCAACAAGTAAGAAAATAAAAATAGACTCCTAGCCTGAGTCCTGTAGAATGAAGTCACCATAACAATCATCTAAAGGAGTTCTTAGGCTATGAGTCCATATACACATCTTACCTTAAAAGACCGCGAATGCATACTGTTAGGTGTAACTTTACACCATACTTACCAGGTTATTGCCGATCAAATCGGTTGTTCCAAAGCCACTGTGTCACGAGAAATTAAACGCAACGGCGGTCGGGGTGCCTATTCTGCCGTAAAAGCCCAGCAGAACTATCAACAGCGCCGATTAAAGAGTCGTCGCCTCAGGGTACTGGAGAATTTAAAGCTACGCGACTTTGTCCTTCACTGCATTCTTCAACGGCAATGGTCACCCGAGCAAATCGCCGGTCGTTTATCTTTAGAGAACAGTAATTGGCATATCAGCTACAACACGATTTATCGCGGAATTGAACGAAATAATTTAGGCGTTAAACGTAAAAGTCATGGGGCTCGAGGATTCGCTCGAAAGTTACGACATCGTGGGAAAACTCGTAAGGTTAAAGGAACTGTCAACGAACGACGTGGCCGTTTTAATAATGTCCCATCAGTCCATGAACGACCAGTCTCATGTGAGAATCGGACTCGTTTTGGCCATTGGGAAGGCGATACCGTTCGCGGCAAGATCGGGCGTTCGGGTTTAGTGTCACTGGTCGACCGTAAGTCACGATACCTTCTGTCTGAGCGTGTACCCAAAGTGAATGCCAAGAATGTGACCCAAGCGATGATCGACCTCCTGCATACAGTCACACCTAAACGCGTTCGTACGCTTACACCAGACCGAGGTACAGAGTTTGCGGGTTATCGTGAAGTCGGTAAAGAGCTTGGTATCTCAGTCTATTTTCCAGATCCGCACGCACCACAACAACGTGGGACCAACGAAAATACCAATGGTCTCATCCGAGAGTATTTTCCCAAAGGAACTGACCTTGATGAACTGACCGATCAAGATATCGCGAAGTTTGTCAGGGATTTAAATAATCGACCCCGTAAGGTCTTAGTCTGGAAGACACCGTCTGAAGTTTTCTTCGGTAAAAAGTTACACTTGATTTGACAATTCGTCACCCATAATTAATATTCACAGTACTAAAGTAGTATGGTACTTTAGTATCTTTGGCGTTTAATCTCAATGTGTTTCCCTAAAACTCCAACTCAATCATGGACTCTTCCATACCGTCAAGGACCTCATTTTCTTTGATAAATTTAACTCACTTCTCTGCTGGAGTAAATCGATTAGCTTTCACTTGAGTATGCAGTTTTCCATACAAGTTCTCGACGACCTGCCCATACATTTTATGTATTTATTATATCGCTTTCGTGAACATATGTTCCCCATTGTGGTAAAATAAACGTAAATTATTGAGAAGGTGAGCTTATGTTTTTTGATCAAGAACCGCATGGCGTGTTCTTTTTAATTGATAACAAGTCCTTTTATAGCAGCTGTGAAGCCGTTGCCCGTGGTCTTAATCCTTTAAAAGTCCCACTAGTCGTTCTTAGTGAAGCTGAAAACACCAATGGTGGGCTCATCTTAGCCACTTCACCCGAGGCTAAGCAGTTATTTCATCTTAAAGCCAATGTCTCACGCAAACGTGACTTGCCCAATGACCCTAGACTCTGGGTCGTGCCGCCGCGCATGAATCTCTATATTCAACGTAATTTGCAAATTAATCATATTTTTCATCAATTTGCGAGTGAAAAAGAGGTTTGGCCCTATTCAATTGATGAAAGTATTTTGGATATGACCCATTCATGGCGGCTTTTTGGCAATTCTATCCGTGAAGTGGCGCGGTTAATTCAAAAAACGATCCGCCAACAGCTCGGTTTATACACCACTGTGGGTATTGGCGACAATCCGGTGCAAGCCAAACTAGCCCTAGATAACTACGCTAAACACAATCATGAATTGATTGGTGAAATCCATTATGAAACTGTGCCGGATAAGATTTGGTCAATTAACGAATTAACGGACGTTTGGGGCATTGGCCCCCGTATGGCGAAACGTTTGAACCGCCTTCAAATTCACAATATGTATGAGTTAGCCCATACTAACCCTTATTTACTCAAACAGAATCTCGGGGTGATTGGGAGCCAATTGTTTGCCACCGCCTGGGGCGTTGACCGGACCCAGTTAACTGAACCAATCAAAACTAAGGAAGCTAGTCTTGGTAACTCACAAGTTCTCCCGCGTGACTACTTGACACAAAACGAGATTGAAACGGTCATTAAAGAGATTGGTGAACAAGTTGCGGCGCGGCTTCGTCACCACCATAAACTAGCAGGGTGTTTATCACTAAGCATTGGTTTTTCTTATGCTGCGGCTGAAACCGATGGCCGCAGTGGCTTTCACCAGGCTTTGAAAATTGAACCGACTAATGATAACCAAGCTTTAACGCAACAATTATTGTGGTTATTTCGTAAGAACTGGGACGGCCAGGCTGTCCGTAATATTGGCGTTTATAGTAGTAAGCTCAGTCCTGACGCCGGGCAGCAACTTAATTTATTCGAATCCCCGCTTAACCAAATTCAACATAGTAAGCTAAACCAAGTTATTGATGAAATTCACCGACGCTTTGGCTTCACCAAACTCGTCTATGCCACCAGTCTATTGCCCGGTGGTACCGCTATTGAACGGGCTGCTTTGGTCGGGGGTCATAATGGAGGAAATAGTTATGAATAAAGATTTAGATATTATCACGAGTCGCTTAGCCTTGTTGTTTAAACCGACTAGTCGAACCCGTTATTGGCTAGTAATTGCCAATGACCCGTACGATTACACTTACAACGTATTCTTCAACAGCCAGCGAGCTAATGAACGACTACGGTCAATGCCTTTACACAAACTCACTAATTATAATCTCAATGACTTAGAAAACTTACTAAAAGCGTTGCGGCAACAGACTAAATTAACGATTGAATTTATTGGCTTTACGGGTCAAGTTTGGCCGCAAAGTCAAAAAATTATTCAAAAGAGGCGGCAGGGGCTTGAATGAAAAGGAGTTTGACCTCGGCATTGTTAAGCGCTTCTTTGAGCACGATTACCATGATCGTGGCCTAATGAAATGGCAAGGCTTTTACTTATCTGATCATACTGCCGCTTTAAACCAACAGAAGATCCAAGATAAACAACAATATCCACCCAAGCCACAACAGTCTTTAAGTATCGTTGGTCAAATCTTGTCAACAGCTTACACCCAGAACCAACCAGTCAACTTACAATTAAACACCGTTGATCATAATAATCAACACTTTGCGACCATCACAACCCCAATACTGGGCTATAATGGGGCTACTATTGTGCTTGCCAACCACCAATTTATCAATATTAATGATATTCAGCACATCGAATTAGTGCGCTCAACTAACTGGACTGGCAATCAATAAAGACCACCAAGGCGCTAATGCCGAACCTTGGTGGTCTTTATTTGAATAAGTGCTTGTGCTAGTAATTACCGTTTAGATATTGGCCACTAAAGAAGCAAAGAAAAACATATATAGGACAAAAATAGCAATCGAAATAATAAATTGGACTATTCCTGCTCGGTTTCAAGTCGCTTGCACGGCCTTGAATGTCTCGACATCTTGATAATCACCTTTTTGCCAGGCCCATTCATTCCCCTTAAAACCAACCACAAAAACCCAAACGATATTAAAAATTGGAATTAACGTTAATAACGGCAAATAGGTTTTATTGCCAATGCCCCAAAAAATACTGTACATAAATGCGCCCCAATTCCACCCTTTGACCGCTTGTGGCACTTCTTTACCATTTTCTTTCATCATTACGTTCCCCCTTAATATTAGCTTACCAAACCTAAGCTGGCTTGTATACTAACCTAGTATACATTATCGTGATATTGTATTACGTTGAGCAGCTTTAACTGGGCCTAGATTCAAGCCCCGACGTCTTGCTTCATGATTAGCCAACCGCAAGCTATTATTCACCTTAGCAATTTGTTCAGGATTTACCGTCTTTTGTAGCCGCTTTAGGCCATTAACTTGTTGTTTTAAACCGTCGTTTGTGAGATGCTCATTCACAAACCGCTGCGTCTTATCAGTAAGTTTCGTTGCTAACTTCGGTCCAACTACGTTTTCAATCGTTATTTCATTTTCGTTCAAAGATCTGGTCAATAGATCTTTCAGGTCGTCTTTCTCAACATAATCTTCTGCGCCACCTTCGTAAAAGGTATCACCCTCTTTCGTCCGATAGGCTGAATATTCATGTCCCACTTCGTCATAGTCGTAGAATTGAGCAAACTCAGCCTTAGACGCAATCTCTTTAACGAAAGGGGCCTGACTAGACTTAATTTTTTCTATCACTGTCGGTGTCTCAATCAACCCTTCGTTCATTTCCTGTAAACTACTAACTGGCCGATATGTTGCTTCCGTCTTGTTTAGATCTTTATCCATCGCACTATCAGAATACTTCACCACGTACCCGCTCTGATAAATGAGGTGACTCATTATTTTGTCTTGAACCTTCGGCTGATCTAAGTTTCCCACAATGTCTGTATGTCCGTACGGGCCATTGCTATCATATTGGGTTAATTGCCAATCCACACCTGTCCTAGCGCTTTTTGTCAAAGTAATACGAGTATGATTATCTAGGTCGTTTACTTCGAATCCACGGCCTCTGCTACGCTCAAATACACCTTTCCAATAATCCTTTTTCTGCTGGACAATCTGTTCACTCGCAGCCAAACCCATTTCAGGTTTCCATACTGGAAATTCCGGGACAACCTCTTGTCTTAACTCTTCATTCTGTGGCCGCCCCATACGCTGCTCACGCCGCAAGTCCTGCACCAGCTCATCACTAATTTCAATCGTTTTATTACTAACTTGTTTAATCTCACTGAGCGCTTGATGAATCACCGTTTGATCTTTAGCCCAAGTTGCCACATACCCTAATGAGTAATCACCCGTATCAATACCGATATTTTGCATGGCCACATAAGCCACGGCCTCCGCCTGTGCTTCCTGATAGCCGCGCGGTCGATCTTTAAAGGCTGATGTTAGTCCATGTAATTGACTATGGGCATATTCATGATACAACGTCTTTAGTCGCATACCTTGATCCAACTCCTGACTATCAATCACAATTTCATTGGTTTGGGGGGCAAAGTAACCCCGAGCTTGATTTTCAGTCATTGGTCGCTCCGTTACAGTTAAATTCGTCGTTTCGTTAAGGTAGGTCTTAAAGGCTTGATAAAGTGGCGTCACATTCGCGTGTTCTCCTAGCTCTGGTTTGATAAAATCTTGCGTTTGCGGTATCTGCTTACCGGTAGTGTGCCGCACATCAAAGACCGGTAAATACCGATAACCCACGATGGCCTGATCGCGTTTAGTTCCTAACTGCCTTTGTTGTTCTGGTGTCAACCGTTTGGTAATGGGCGCCGCAATCCGAATGGCTTTAGCGCCTTTAGTCACCTGACGGCTAAAATCTTTTTGCCATTGTTTAAAACCCGCCACTTGGGTTGCCTGGGGATCTTGGGCATAAATCAAATTAATATTGCGTAAGCTATAGTGGTGGAACTTGGCCATCGTTTTTAAATAGGCCTTAAAGTTCGTGCTAGTGGTTAGTGCTTGGAGTTTTATTTCAGCCTGATGAACGAGCTGTTGCTTCCCAGCCTGAATTTCAGTTCGACTTTTGTTTGCCATTTACAACGCCTCCTGATCTGGAAATTCCGTTTGCCCATCAAGCCGGACTAAGTCATCGCCGATACCATATAACGGCACAAAAGTCCCCGTTGTGCTTTTGATCCAAGCAACTTGTCGATATTGCCCTTGACTACCAACTTCGTCTAAATATTTCAGATCGGCTTTCGTCGCCAATACTGGTAACTCACTACCGGCAACTGCCGTTTTATCAATCATCATTTTAGTCAGCTCCTTATCGTTGATAGCACTAGCCTAACAACTCCGGTGAAGCAGCGATGACTTCTACCAACACCAAAAAGGATCACTAACCTACCGGTCAGTGATCTTACTGATTAATGATTACGGCTAGCTCACCCTTTTACGAATACATTTTTCGTATAGCTTTAAATGGGCCAATACATAGCTAGCGACTGCATCAACTGCCAAATCCCTAATTTCACCATATGCTGATGACTGATAGTCAACACAAGCCATTAACTGTTTTTGCAAGGCGCCCCAATCCTTCTCTTGCGCCAATTGCTGTCTAAGTTCTTCGCTAGCTGTCGTCGCTGGCTCAGTTATCACTTGTGCTGAACGAGTTGGGGCTTCATTAGCCAACTGAATCATTTGATTTAGCTCACTGTCATTTTCATCACTAGCATAGTCATATTGCAGGGATTTTAGCATAAGTCGTTTATGTGGTGTATTAACATTAATATCATAAATTGTTGCCTTGTTATCTAAAGTTTGATTTAAAAACTGCCAACTTGCCGGCATTCTAGTCTTGCCGGTATCGAATATCGGATTAGCCCGAATGATACGTCCCCTTTGGTCCGTCCTTGCAGTCGAACGAACTACAACCATTTCTCCAGTTCTTAGTCGTAATAATTCTTCCATCGATATAACTGGCACCGCATCTAAATTACTATTGAGGCCATTCAATTCAGCCACATTACCTTGTAACTGGTGCCCCATAACATTGACAGTCGTGTGGCCCACTTCATCACTAATCTCCTGAGCCGTTTCCTTATCCTTGGAAAGGATATACAAGGTATTCCCACAATTGCTAATAATTGTCTCAGCTTCTTCTTTCGTATAATTGATTCTGAGTTGGGCTTTGTTTTGTAAAACCCAATCGAATAACAACTCTGATCCTAAACCAATTGAAAATTTTGTTGGTAGATCTTGAATTTTAGGTAAATTCCCACCCTCATCGATTATAAAATGAACTCTTGTATAACACTTTTTTTCATTATCTAAGGCCATTTGATACATCTGGTTAAAACTTTGGTCAATAGCGAAAGACACGAGTTGGTTATAAGAAGGATTGTGTGGCGGTGTTCCTAGAAAGAGAGCCACTGGTTGTTCAGAATAGTCGAATGTAATTTGTTGTTCCTCATCGTTTAGTATTACTGATTGAAGGGGTTCTAAGGTTACCTTTCCAGCTTCTTTGAACCCTTTATCTAAAGGTGAACGTTTGTGGGTCTTGATAGTACCTTGATAACAGTAGTGATACTTTCTGAGCTCAGGGTCAGTTAGATCATGATTGAAATCTATTTTGATTCGATATTTGCGAGGCAATTTTGCTTTGATTGGAAAATCGAGAAATCCCAGCCTATCAATCATTTGAGAGCGTTGTTCAATCTCGTTACCCTTATCGTCATAAAATATAACGTAAACCGTTTGCAGTGACAATTGCTGACCAAATCCCACTCTAAGCCTACGTGGAAAGGCCATAGTACGAAAGTCTAATGAATTCATGGAAGTCAGCTGAGCAATATCACGTTGTTGATAAATCTTAATGCCCTCCATCATTGAAGCGTAAATATTGCCGGCCGTTTCGTCACCTGCAAAATTTGATTGCTGAAAAGCTTCTAATGCCATCTCTTGCAACTGTGTTTTATTTTTTATTTGAGCCATCTTTTTGAAGTAATACGATAACCTGGTCGTTAACAAACCAGCATCGTCCTGAATCTCTTGCCCACCTAATTCCGTCAGCTCCCGATAAATATTATTCATCGTGACGCGGTTCCACGAGTTATGGCGAACAGCCATATCCAACTGACTAAGAATTAGAGCATTTAACAAGTTTACTGAAGAATTATTCCAAAATTTACTATTCCCACCATCATCATTACTCTGATAGATAGCTGAAGAGATGCGGTTAGCTTCTCGTTGGGCTTCATCATAATACCCTCTTCTAGCGTAATCTACCACAACTTGCAGTGGGTTATAAGACATCGATTTGGCCATATTTTGCAAATTTAGTACATATACCCGATAGCCGCGTCTTTCTAGCATTCTCTTCGACTTAGTGAATAATTCCAGCTTGGGATCATTAACTTCCATTGAGGCTTGCTTCTCTGCCCGAGAAAGAATATCAATTAAGGGTTCCACTTCCGTTACGCCTTTCCCCGATCGCGTGATCCCATAAATCAAGCTGTTAACCGTCGTTTGATCAATCCCATATGTGCCAGACGGCAATAGGGTGAATCTTTCAGCTAATTTTTTCTTTGTCTTTTGGAAAAGAGGACTATAGCTTGCACTTTGAATCAGTGAACCAACTGGTCGATTGTAATGAACCAACGGTATTCCACCATATCCAGGGAAGCTCTTATTTCTATCGGGTATTAGCTCATATTCTTTCTTCAATTGATCAGGAGAACTAAAGGTTTCAGCGCCCTTTTCAAAGCCGTTATAGCTTTGATAAGACCGAATAATCCGATACCAGCTTAAACTTAACGCGATAACGCCTAACAAAAGTCCCCAAATTAACCAAGGATTATTCAACTGATTACCAGGCCAGGCTTTCGTCCAATCCAACACTCGCGACCAAGTTAAGCCTAAGTGCGTGGGGTCTTGAAAGGCTTGACCATGTTGAATCAATCCCTTGAACCACAATTTCAGACTTTGTAACAGCAAATAAATCAACCACGTCGCATAACTAAAGAACGCGAGGGTTATCGCTGAAACTAATCCTAAGAATCCAACCACTGCCTTGATATTACGCGCCCACCATGGCGCATTATTTTGTCGTCGCCGATTTAAACCGTGACCAATACTTTTGATGCCCATAACTCTACCGCCTTTCACTGCGTTTCAGTTGGTGGCCATTGATTTTAGGGTGCGTTTAGTAGCCCGCTAACCGCACCCTAAAACCAACGGTAACGTTTCAACACCCCCTTAGCATACTTGCTGCGCCTGCCAACCGCGCAAAGTGCCCATAAAAAAAGTGTCCTTCCAAAGAAGCACACCACTTAATAACTATTCTGGATCAATTGTTTAAACTCAGCCTCACCAATGATTTTAATTTCATGGGTCAAGGCCCAAGTTAATTTATGCGTCGTTGGGGGTTCAAACAATCCTTTGTCAATTACCCCAACCACCAATAACGTCACAGCCGATGAACAGTAGTTCAGCACGCGACCGCCAGCAGTAAGCACTAATTGTTGCGCCTCACTTCGTGTATAACCTGTTAAGGTACCCGTAAATAAAACAATTTCATTACTGAAAGCCAAAAGTTGCAGCCCTGTTCGCTTCATTTCAACCTCCTTACCAGAATTATACTTGCTCTGTTTAAAAAAACACTTTAGCCTTAAATAAGAACGCGTGGTGCTAGTTACTAGCAAAAGTAGTATAAATGAGACTAAACCAATAAATATGCTTTTGGGGGTCAAATTTTCCATGGTATAATAATAGAACCATTAATCAAATATGAAGCGAGGAATTATTATGAGCCGTTATCAGTTGAAGAAAGAAGCTAAAGATTTATTAAATGGAAATTTTGTTTTCTTTCTCTTATTATTTTTACCTGTTTTTGTCATTGAATTGATTGCCGAAGGAGCTAATTTCAAGTCTGATAATGTCAATGTTCAAGTAGTGGATCCCTCAGTTAGTTCTATTTGGGGCTCTTGGGATACAATTGGCCTTTTTTCATCATTATTAGCGGGATTTTTAATTGTAGGTATCTCATATGTCTTGGTTGATTTATTCCGGGAATCGCAAACTTTTTCAGATCCCCTAAAAAAATCCTTTACAATTGTTAGCCGTGGGGATTATTTTATTGGCAGTATTTTGATTTCACTATTGTCATTCGTTTGGATTTTTTTATGGACTTTTTTATTACTTGTTCCTGGAATTATTAAAAGCTTAGCTTATTCTCAAGCCTATTATATTTATCGTGATGCTATTGATCAACAACAATCGATAAGTTGTCGTGATGCTATTTCAAAAAGTCGAGCACTAATGAATGGCCATAAGTGGGAATATTTTATGTTACAGATAAGTTTTATTGGCTGGGGATTGCTTATAATGGTCACATTTGGGATTGCAGCCATTTGGGTACAACCATATTATCATTTAACGATGGCTAATTACTATCGACATTTAGTAGCAACGTCAACTGAAAAAAGTCGCTTAGAAACGGCAAACTAGTCATGTTCAAAGATTACAAAACCCTAACAATGATAAGCTATCCTAAAAGTTCAAGCGAATAATGATTGTCTTTTATAGGCGGTAAGCTGTCGATATTCTATCGGCAACTTACCGCCTAGTTTGATTTGGTTATTTGATTCCTATACTTCTTAATGCAACTGTAAAATCCACGCTACGCCTCCATCTTAACCATCTATGAAATCAACTTAAACCTTCTCTGTTGCGTGCGTTTACTAATCCCCGTCTTTCGTTCAATCATTTTATAGGTCATGCCTTGTTTTCGTAACTCGTAGGCAAATCTGATTTGTTCCTCAGAATACGTTTTCGGTCGCCCTTCCCGAAACAACGGATCATGTTGCTTGGCATACACTTTACCTTCTTGTGTGCGCGTGACAATCATATCGCGTTCAAACTGCGCAAAGGCGCTAAATATTGTAAAGACTAGTTGGCCAGTCGGCGTATTGTCAATTAAGCCCATATTCAAAATGTTAACTTTGACATTTTCTTTAAACAACTCTTGGATAATGGCTAAGGCCTCGCGTGTGTTCCGCGCAAACCGATCCAACTTAGTGACAATCAAAGTATCGCCTGTTTTTAGAACGCGCAACAGTTTTTGAAACTCCGGTCGTTCAGTAGTTGTGCCGGTAAACTTTTCCTGAAAGATTTTTTCTGCTCCTGCCAATTTTAGTAACTCAATTTGATTTGCTAATTTCTGATCAGTGGTACTGACCCGCGCATAGCCATATTTCATCTTTTTATCTCCTTACTTATGTCATTAAGTAATGACACGGCTCTAACCCTTTAATTATACAGTATCAAAAAAGAGGCCACAACTGTTAAGTTGTGACCTGGTTCGTTCCATTTAAACACTTTAATTATCACATATTCAAAACGTCAAAAAATTTGTATCTAAATGGTAGATTGTAAAATTAATCCGAACGCTGTTCGGACAAAAAAGATCAGCTTCCTTTAAAATGGTGTTTACCACAAACCCATCTTTTAGGAGCTGATCTTTTGTCTAGTATAACCTATTCCGAACGAATTAAAATCGAAACCTTTTGTGAACTAGGGCTGTCCAATATCCAAATGGGCGTTCGGCTGAACCGATCACCGTCAACAATTTCTTATGAATTATCTCGATGTCAACCTTATCAGGCTGAATTAGCACAAACAGATGCCGAATACAAGCGATCACGATGTGGTCGGAAAACTAAGCTGAGCGATGAGTTAAAGCAAAAAATTCTCAACCATTTACGTCTAAGCTGGTCACCAGGAATGATTGCTCACGAATTTAAACTAGCGACTAAGTCTATTTATAATTGGCTAAATCAGGGGAGAATTGGTTTCTCCTTGAATGATCTACCTGAACATGGCGTACGCCAACGGCGTAACGTTGACCAACGATCCAAATATAATCAATCTTTGGGGCGATCAATTGAACAGCGTCCCATGATGATTAATCAACGTAAGCGCATCGGCGATTTTGAACTAGATACAGTCGTTGGTCCTCGTGGGCATAGCAAGGCAGTTTTATTAACTTTAATCGATCGCAAATCACGGTTCCTTTGGGCATACCGGTTAAAAGATCGGACGACAGCGACTGTTAATGAAGCACTAACTAAGTTCCTAACCACTTTTAATGGTCCGGTGCACAGCTTTACTGTGGACCGTGGCACTGAGTTTAGTGGGCTAGTATCACTTGAATCACAATATGGTATTAAGACCTATTACTGCCATGCTTATACGCCAGCTGAACGTGGTAGTAATGAACGCTTTAATCGGAATTTACGTTATTTTTATCCTAAAGGGACTCGTTTTGAGCACATTAGTGTTCAAGATTTAACGACGACGTTACTCCAAATTAACCAGCGACCGCTTAAAATACTCGACTGGCAAACACCGTATCAGGTTATGCTGACAAATTTGTCCAAAAATTCGGATTAAATTTGCAATCTACCAAAACATTATAAATTCAATTAATTCGCAAAATGGTTACGTGCTAGTTTCATTAAATCTGAAACCAATCGAACCTTTAACAAAAATAATCCACCAAAGTAGACCGCAGATACGATTAAACTTACAACAATCATGTCTAGAAAATGCACATCAGCAAACACGGGTAGATTCAATGATATAAGTAATGCAAGTCCAAACGCAAATATCATTTTTAATTGTCCAGAAAACAGTGTGTTATACGGAAGATGTTTATGCACTGTAATAACTCTTGACACACAAACAAAAAGTTCCGTTATAATGATGGTTGCTGTTCCCCCGTCAGCTTTGAATAGCGTGACTAGAATTATGTTTAACACAACACTAAACACAGCACCAATATAATATGGAAGTGCATACTGCTTGTATAGTCCCTTAGCCAAGGTATACTGGTTTGCTAAAACACCTCCATATGAAATAAACACAACAATCGGGCTCACAAAGTACATATTATCGATCATTGAAGCAAATTCATTACCAAAAAACCATGGGACAAAATCATTTGCATTCGCCATCAATAGTAACGTAAAATACAAACTAATCATTAGCGTATAATCCAGTGATATCTTCAAAACTTTATTTAACAAAACTTCATTATTTTGCCTTACAAATTGTGCCATCTTAGGCATTAATACAGTACTGACAGATGTTATTACCGCCACCACGATTCGTGCGGTTTTTTGTGACTGATCATAATATGACAATTGCAACGGTCCTGCTATCATTCCAACTAACGTACTATCAAAACTAGCGTATAATTGCACAGCAATTTGTGGAGATACTAAAAGCAAAGATTCCCTTAAATACACCAAATTAAAATTACGAACCAATATTTTCAGATTTAATTTCCATTTTTTAACTAAAGTAACCCAAAATACACCATTTGCAAACACAATTCGAGTACTGTTGAGAAGTACATATAACCATAAATCTGACGAAGATTTTACAAATGTGAAAATAAAAATTAAAGACCCAGCCTGGACTATGGTATTTCTCAATACGACTTTTTTTACTTCACCGATTCCAGTAAAAAACCAGGAAACATCTAATACATATCCCAATAAAATCGGTGCTTCCAGTAAAAAATAAAATTTGTATGGTAAAAATAGAAATACAACCATTAAATATATTATGATTATCAAAATCCCAGATAAAAGCTGAATAAACCATAGCCGTGAAAAATTGTCCATTATCGTCTCACGACTTGACTGAGCAATTACCCTCGATCCTAATTGTAACATTCCCATGGTCACTATAATTCCTAGAAAAACACCTATTGAAGAAACATATGAATTAATACCTAATAATGTAGCACCCAATACTCGTGCAACATATGGTACCGTTACAATAGGGATAGCAATAATTAACAGTTGGTAAAGACCGTTATAGAAAATGTTTGAAATAGTTTTATTAATTAGTCTCGCCTCCATGCATCCATACTCAACAAGCTTTTAATGAAGGAGCTAACTAATCAGTCAGTCATGCATCGAGACTCTATCTCAGTAACTACCTGTCGGTCTTTTTCTAAATTAAACTTCCTAGCAAATAGGCAGCCACTTCTATACATTTGATCTAAATCCTTCATAGTTAGATCTTGAGGCCCAATATCTGACCAATGTATAAACCGTTGGTTAGCCGTTAACGAATCTGAAAATTGCCGTTCATAAATATAGTTCTTAAAACTTGAATTAACTAATATCGTTTGAATAAAAATTTCATCACAACACTTTGTATATCTGAAAGTTTCATTAATCATTTTTTCATTAGCAACTATTAATTTCGCAAAATTATCCGTTATGCTAAACCAATTCGATCCCATCTGAAACTCAATATTTGTATTACTAATTCTATTAATTCGAAGCAGCTCTTGTAAACGCAAACTTACCTCTTGAAAATGCGCTAATATCCCTGCTTTTTTCTTTAAATGTTCTTGAAATAAATAAAAGTACTTAACTCGTCTTTTCTTAATTTCGCTAATTTTTGATTTTTGAAATTGAACAAATTCCATTCCCTGATTCAGGTCAAAGAAATTGTGAATTTTATCCTGATTAACAAGCGGTAAATCTGCCCCCGAAAGCAAATGGTAATAATCATAATGTTGCTGTTTCGTTGCCGCTTTCAACAATATGATTTCACTCTTTATTTGTGAATACCCCCCCCATTTGACTCGTGTTCGGGAAGTAAAATATAACTTTGATCTGCCTACGCTCTCTTTAATTTTTTGATATGGAACATGATCTGCTTTGCCATCAATGTGAATAAATATATCATTTCGCACATCATCAATCAGGGTAAGTAGTTTACATAACAATTCAAACTGATGATGGGCGATGATTAGATACGCATGTTTTGACATTTTGTAATCCCCCCTCGCATTATTATTGAGTATTCTTTGTAATAATATTCACCGCAATATCCGTTGCTTTTCCACATTCATAATTACCAACATAGCTATTCAAATCTCTTGTTTTCTCTGACAATTCATCTAACGAATTTTCCTCAAGTATTTTGCATATTTCAATTGCAGTAGTCGCATGTGTAATCGGTAATTCATTAATGTTTAAATATGTTCCACGTTCCTGTATATAATCTAGATAATCATAGGTAAATAATATGATGGGTTTCTCCATTAACGCATAATCAAAAAAGATGGAAGAATAGTCCGTGATTAGTAGATCCGCTACACAAAGCAAATCTTCAGTTTGGTAATCGTTAGTTACATCTTGAACTTTTCCACCGTATTTACTGAAGATAAATTTACTATCTATCTTTTTAGAGACATTTGGATGAAAATGTGTTAAAACCATGCACTTACGTTTGAATTTTTTTAAGAACATCTCACATAATAGGTTTGGATTTAACTGTTCAATCTGTGTGAATCCATTCTTACTATCATTTTTTTCATAAACTGAGTTTCGAAATGTAGGTGCATACAGTACAACAAAACAATTTTCATCAATATTCAACTGTTTTCTAATACTAGTAACTAGTTCAGCCTTATCTGAAAAAAACACGTCATTTCTCGGAATCCCCGACCGAACATAACGACTGCTCGAAACTCTTAATGCAGTTTGATAAACATTTTCAGAATATTCATTTCCAACAAGCAAATACGTAATACTCTGATTGTCCACCCGACTATAATTCAAGTAATGTTTTGGTAACTTATGCCTAGCATCAAATTCAATCTTCTTGAGGGGAGTACCATGCCAAGTTTGTAAATATAACTGTTTTTTCCTTATATGATATACAATTTGTTTTTGACAGTTATCAATCAGGTATTTTGAAGTCCATAATAAATAAATTGATTTGATTGTATTGATTTTTACGGGAATTACATATGGAGGAAATATATCAGTCTGCATTTCTATATCACAAATCCAATATATCTTCGCATTTGGATCAACTTCGTGAAGGTATTCTGAAATATTTTTTGGGCTATCAGTATACTTTCCGTAATAACTTGAGAATAAATACTGTTTTCGAATAGGAAATAATTTGAAAACCAATGGCATTACGTTACGAAGAAGTAATTTTTTTATTTTTAAAAGATTTTTCAACTTAGCTCTAACCTTCTAAACATCAATCTCACCATCCTAAATTTTGATAATATATAAAGTCCACCCGGCATAAGCATGATTAACATTACAAGTCCACGGTATCTTAACGATAAATTTGAATCATGTTTTACGCTATTACCATATAATCTAATAATTTTCTGACATTTTCGATAATTACCTTTATCTCGATTATTTGACTCAATCAAAGCCATCTGCATTCTAATTGCTTCATAAACATATCTTTCTCGAACTAAGGGAATTAATTCAGGGTGACAATATGACATGTAGTGTAATATTTGGTCATGAATTTCAAATGAATCAAATTTTTTAGCATTAAAGTTGCTCTTCATAATACTTGTTGAACGCATAAAATAATGATATTTGGGACAACTTGATACAACAATTCCATTTCTAGCCTGATCAATAACCTTATACGTTGTTGCCTTATCTTCCATTAGCTTACCATAAGGGTATCGAATGTTATTAAACAAACTAATTCTGTATAGCTTGTTACAAGCAGAATAGCCAATATTGTTATTAGTAAAAAGTTCTTGCAATGCTTTCGTTCGTTTAAAATGACGCCACTCATAACTATCTTTTTCTGTACTATCATACATATTCGAGCATACTTCTTTTTTCATATGAAAAACTGAAATATCTGACTTTGTATTCTCTAAAACATCTACCATTGAACCAATATAATCGTGATCAATCCAGTCATCACCATCAATAAAAGCTATATAATCACCTGTTGCAATATCAAGTCCAGCATTTCGAGCACTCGAGAGACCGCCATTTTGCTTGTTAATAACAGTTACCCGATTATCCAATTTACAGTATCTCTCACATATCAATTGTGAACGATCACTGGAACCATCATTAACTAAAATTATTTCAAGATTTTTATAGCTCTGTTGCCTAATACTTTGAATACAATTCTCAATATAACTTTCTACATTATATACAGGAACCACAATTGAAACTCTATTAGTCATACCATACCTCCAAACCAGTCTGTTAACTCGAATATTAGTGCGTGAATAGATGCAAAACTAAACGATGCATACTCGTTAAAAGTAACAATGTTTGCAATAAACATAAAAAAGCATCCGATGAAAACACAAAATAAAACTATAGATACAATGTCGGAGGAAATATTTTTCCTAGATAAAAAATCAGAATATTGAGGCACTGAGATCATCAAGAAACCAAATAATAAACGCATATAGACCGGCATTCTTATCGAAAATGATACACATGTTATAATTCCTAGTAAAAATGAGAATAAGTTCCATTCCGTCTTTTTCGCAATATAGTTTCTGTAAATCACAAGTGTAGTTATAACAGAAACAACTGCATTCATTGCTTTAGTTATTTGCATGAATAAGCTCTGATTTATATACGCGACATACTCGACATTACCATCGTTAACCGTTGCATACTGGGTACCTTTACTAATTATTTCTATAATAACATTTCTGCTATATGGAATAAAAAAGATGGCAATTCCAACAACTATTAACAATAGAAAATTAAAGAAACTTTTATTTCTACAGATATTCAGAGCGATTCGTAACATTATAATAACTGCTACTGCAATATGAAAACTTAATCCCAGAAGGTAGAGAACAATCGTACCAAAATTCATTTTCTTCTGTACCAAGTCTCGATAAATAGCAACCATAATCAAAGAACACGCTAAAATATTTCTGACATTACTATACGCAGCTGCAAACGGAAAAATAAACATAATTATCAAAATGAGATATATTCGTATCGACTTAGATGTGGAGTTTCTTGAAAACGAATCCGCAGCAATATACAGTAAGCACGTTCCAGTGACAAATCCAACAATTGCAGGCAATAATTGTAAATTATTCAATATCGCAACTAATTTAAATAATAAAAAAGCGCCTAAAAAAATACCTTGCGATTGAAGTACGTCTGAAATACGGGGGGGAGCTACTTGGTATTGCTGTATAATAGCAAAATACCTTGTCAGATCAATCTCATGAGATGGTAAAAAATAGTACCCATATAGTCCTAATAATACTGCAAATGCCATAGAGTATATTAAACGGTATTTGTTACTGAAAATAATTCCTGAGAATCCAATAATAGCCGCTCCAAATGGGTAAAAAAACAATGCAATTACAGTTACAATCAGTGATAACACCGTTTAACCTCCGTTTACATAGGAACATTTTCGCAATTTCCGATAAATTAGCATCAAGAACCTTTTCGGTATTAGCCTACTTCCACCCCTGGTCAAAATATTGAATAGGAATTGGGGTTTATTGATAAAATTAAGCTTGAGAAGCAAATACTGAAAAAAAGATTCCTTTTTAAAATAAGAAAAACCTCCTCGCTTATACACAAAATATTTATCAACATGAGCACATACTAAAACATCATTCAAGTTGCCTACCCGATATTTATTTTGTATTACTCTAACCCATAAATAATAATCTTCAAATAAGGAGACATTCTGATATCCTCCCACACTCTCAATAACTGATTTCCGAAACGTTACAGACATATGGTTAAATGGATTTCTTTTACGAGCCTTATTTCTAATACAATTCAATGATCTAGGTACAGATTTAATCACAGGTGGATCATTTCTTTTGTTATCAAATTCATATATTTGAGTTCCTAGTACCGCAAGATCTGGTGTAGAACTATAGTAACTGATAGTTTTTTCCATTCGCTCTGCAAAGTTAATATCATCTGAATCAAATCGAGCTACTAATTCAGTTGGACATTCCTTAAGTCCAATATTAAGAGATCGTCCTAGCCCATAGTTTTCCCTATTAGTAATTTCAATAAATTCAATATTGAAAGTTTGAAATCGTCTTCGCTGATTTTTAATTATTTCATTCAATTCTTTCCCTAGCGCACCATCTTTAACAAGTACAAAATAAGTTGGTCTACACGTTTGCATAAGAATCGACTCTAAAGCTTTTTCAAAAAGCTCTGGCTCCTCTCTACTGTATACAGACATTAGTCCGGTATACAATGTTGATGTAAGTTTGGGAATTTGTCGATATTTTGATTGCATCCCCTTCAACGTGCACCATCTCCAGTAAACACAATTTTGACTGTTCCTAATAACATCTTAATATCGAACCAAACCGAAAAATGTTCAATATAGTAATTATCCAACTTACATTTCTCATCTGGCGTAATATCGTAGCCACCATTAATTTGTGCATACCCTGTAATACCAGGAATAATACGTAACCGTTTAGGGAAATCTGAAAATTGCCGACTAAACTCCTCTGTCAGCACTGGCCGTTCTGGTCGCGGTCCTACCAAACTCAAATCACCTTTTAACACATTCCAAAATTGCGGTAGTTCGTCTACTCGAGTTTTACGCATAAACCGACCAATGGGCGTAATTCGCGGATCATTCTTTTGGGCCCAAACCGCACCGGTTCGTGCTTCAGCATCCTTATACATCGACCGCAACTTAATTACATTGAAACTCTTTCCCATTAGGCCAACCCGTTCTTGCTTATAAAATGCTGGTCCTTTAGAAGTCAGTTTTACAAGAATGGCAAACACTAGGACAATTGGCGCACTCAAAACCGTCCCGATTAACCCAACAGTAAGGTCAAAAATCCGTTTTACAAATAGTTTCCAGCCTGTAACTGGCTTTCCAATCATAGTTGGAAAACGATAATCCGTTTGTGGTTGTACATGACCAACTTTAACTGTTTCATTAATTTCGACTTGCGTCACGTCGTTGTGCCCCTTCCCAATATTTGCTCAAACCCGCTTCTAACGACCACTTCGTCGTGTACCCTAACTTAATTAACTTACCGATGTTGGCCACTGAACGTTTTACTTCCCCTTCACGCCCTGGCGCCTTTTTAATCTGCAATGACGTTCCTGCAACCTTCTCATATGTTTCAATAATGGCATTTAAGCTGGCTTCATTACCATTGGCGATATTAAAGACTTCATGCTCAGTATCACTTTTCGTTATCAACCATAATGCTTGGATAACATCTTCAACATACACAAAATCTCGTGTCTGACTCCCGTCTCCGTACAAGGTAAATGGCTTCTTGTTATTGAGACAATCAGTCAAGATCGACAGCACCCCTGAATATGGCGAACTGGGATTTTGACCAGGGCCATAAACATTGAAGAAACGCACACAGACAGTTGGTAAATCATAAAGTTCACCATATGCTAGTACAAAACGTTCCGTAGCATACTTATCAATCGCATATGGTGATAATGGATCAACTCGTGAGTCTTCTTTCTTAGGTAATTCTGGCAGATTACCATAAACCGCTGCCGAAGACGTAAATAGGAACTGTTTAATTGGTAAATTAGTCTTCCGAATATATTCCAACATATTGAATACTGCAGTTTGATTCACTGAATGGGTTTCAGCTGGACGTTCAATCGAATCGGCAACACTAGCAACAGCTGCTAAAAAGTAAATATAATCAGGTTGTTCTTCCTGTAACAATTGTTGCATGAATTTTTCGTTGCGAACATCTTCGACATAAATGGTGACTTCATCCTGATGCTTAACATTATGTAGGTCCCCCATGGACAAGTTATCAACTACGACAACGTCCAATCCTTCTGCAACCAAGTGGTCCACAAGGTGGGAACCAATAAATCCCGCTCCTCCAGTTACCAATGCTTTCATTTAACTCGCTCCTTCTTCTAGAACAACCAGTGCTTTCGCTGTTTTCGTGGTATTTCAATTCCGCCAATATCAATCTGTTCACCATTCAACAAATCCCGAGCATTGGCTGCAAAACGTTCAGGATATTGAGAATCCATATCATTTAAGACTTGATAGGTCTTAGTCATAGCAAAGCCCCGATTTTTCAGCGTATGCGCATCTGATGCGACCACTTGAACCAAACCACACTTAACGAATTCTTTTGCAGTTCGCTGGACGTGGTCCCCAAAAGTGCCAACTAAACTCGTGGCCGTAACCTGTGCCAAGACCCCATCCTCGGCCAACTTGTATAATCGCTGCGGTTCGGCAATAATTTGAGCATTCCGTTCAGGGTGTGCAATGACCGGGGTAATCCCCTCACAAGACAATTGAAAAATCATCTCATCCAAGTAACTTGGTACCATCTCGTGAGGAAGTTCTAACAATAAATAGTGTCTACTGGTATCTATGCCCAACAAATCATCAATATTTTCCATCAACTGACCATTCAGATGTACCTCCTGACCAGGAAAAATAGTTAATGGAATATCATTTGCATCTAGCTCTGCTTGAAATGCCTTAACCGCCGCTGCCACATCACCGGCATGATTGAGATAGTGCCGATCCATATGATGTGGTGTCGCTAAAATATAGCGAATCCCGTCAGCAACCGCCTGCCGTGCTAATTCCAATGACGCTTCTAAGGAAGGCGAACCATCATCAATGGCTGGTAAGATGTGGCAATGTAAGTCAACTAAATTATTTATCTGCATCGCTGTAGTACCCATAACCGCTACTATAGCCGTAATAGCCATGGTGCGAACCATCGCGAACATCATTCAGTACTGCGCCCAGAATATTGGCTTGAGATTTTTTCAACGAATTAACAGCATCACGAACCGCTGCTTTTTGGGCTACACCTTGGCGAACAATTAAGACCGTGCCATCAACTTTATTAGCGAGCAATTGTGAGTCAGCCACCGGCAAAATTGGTGGTGCATCAACGATTACTAGATCTAACTTGCGAGTTGCCGAAGTTAAGAATTCTGTCATTTTGTTGCTTCCTAACAGTTCCGCGGGATTCGGTGGCTTAGGACCACTCGTCATCACAAATAAGTTACCAATTAACGGGATGGATTGCATCATTCACATTGTCCATTTGATTAGCCAACCATTAACACCAAAAAAAGCTCCTAGAAGCAATATCATGCTATACTTATACTTCTGCGTATCACTAGCAGCCAACAGAACAACTGGAAATCCCAGTACCGGTAACAAAAGCATTACTGGCGCCAATATTAATACCATATATCAATACCTCTTATTTAACCCCAGTGACTAAGAGTTAAAGTATCTATTACAAGTCTTAAATCAATTAAATGACTCAAGATCCTGTTTAATTTTAGTTGTTGAAATTCCTTCCGTCCGAGGAATATAAATAACTTCACAATATTCTTTCAAATAATCAAACTTGCCCTTCCAATCATCACCCATCACAAATATATCAATATTATTAGTCATCACATCATGTATTTTTTGATCCCAGCTATTCTCAGGAATCACTCTGTCAACACAACTTAAAGCTTCTAAAATATACTTTCTATCTTCAAAAGAAGTATATGCTCTTTTACCCTTAATCGAATTAAAATCATCCGTAGAAACTCCCACAATTAAGTTGTCTCCTAGATCTCTTGCACGCTTTAAAAGTCTGACATGGCCCTTGTGTAGCAAGTCAAACGTGCCATACGTTAATATCCTTTTCATAACCAATTACTCCTAATTTCTCATTAAATTAACAATACTCATTTGCTTGTATTTCTTAGATGTAAATATATCAAACGTAATACCTTAGATGGTAAGATTCTGATACTACCACGCACAACTACATTATATACATATTGAAAAATACCTATATAATGTCCTTTTAAAAGTAAATTTTGAAAATGAATTTCTTTTAATAGATAATGAAATCCACCACGTTTACTTGTAAAACATCCATCAACATGAGCTTTAACTAAAATATCATCTAAATTCAATACTGGATATTTTGAATGAATAACACGAATCCACAAAAAATAGTCCTCAAACAATGGCACATCAATGTAACCGCCCACTTTAGAGATAACACTTTTTCTAAACGTTACAGACATGTGATTAAAAGGATTCCTTTTTACACTGCATCTTTTAATATCATCATTAGATGTCGGCACATTTTTTACGTCCAATGGATGACTCTCGTCTGTATTAAACTCAAAGATTTGGGAACCGACAATTACTAGTCTAGGATTTTCTCTAAAAGCATTCATAGTTTTTTCCATTCGTAAATCTACATTAACGTCATCTGAATCAAAACGTGCGACAAATTCTGTTGGACATGCCGTCAAACCTCTATTTAAAGATGCCCCTAACCCTAAGTTTTGCTTGTTTTGTAACTGGATAAATCGGATTCCGCAGTGTTCAAATTTATCTTTGACCATCTTGATAGTATTTTCTAATTCATCTGTTAACATTCCATCTTTGACAAGCAAGAAGTAATCAGGTCTTATGGTTTGATTCAATATAGAGGTCAGTGCGTTTTCAAACAACGTCGGATTTTCACGTGCATATACGGACATCAAGCCAGTATATGTATACTCTTCAGAATCAGTTATCAACGTGCACCATCTCCAGTAAACACAATTTTGACTGTTCCTAATAACATCTTAATATCGAACCAAACCGAAAAATGTTCAATATAGTAATTATCCAACTTACATTTCTCATCTGGCGTAATATCGTAGCCACCATTGATTTGTGCATACCCTGTAATACCAGGAATAATACGTAACCTTCTAGGAAAATCTGGAAATTGCCGACTAAATTCCTCTGTCAGTACTGGCCGTTCTGGTCGCGGTCCTACCAAACTCATATCACCTTTTAATACATTCCAAAATTGTGGTAATTCATCTACTCGAGTTTTTCGCATAAACCGACCAATGGGCGTAATTCGCGGATCATTCTTTTGGGCCCAAACCGCACCGGTTCGTGCTTCAGCATCCTGATACATCGACCGCAACTTAATTACATTAAAACTCTTCCCCATGAGGCCAACCCGCTCTTGCTTATAAAATGCTGGCCCTTTAGAAGTCAGCTTTACAAGAATGGCAAACACTAGGACAATTGGCGCACTCAAAACCGTCCCGATTAACCCAACAGTAAGATCAAAAATCCGTTTTACAAACAGTTTCCAGCCCGTAACTGGCTTTCCAATCATAGCTGGAAAGCGATAATCCATTTGTGGTTGTACATGACCAACTTTAACTATTTCATCGACTTGCTTCACGTCGTTGCGTCCCTTCCCAATATTTGCTCAAGCCCGCTTCTAACGACCACTTCGTCGTGTACCCTAACTTAATTAACTTACCGATGTTGGCCACTGAACGTTTTACTTCCCCTTCACGCCCTGGCGCCTTTTTAATCTGCAATGACGTTCCTGCAACCTTCTCATATGTTTCAATAATGGCATTTAAGCTGGCTTCATTACCATTGGCGATATTAAAGACTTCATGCTCAGTATCACTTTTCGTTATCAACCATAATGCTTGGATAACATCTTCAACATACACAAAATCTCGTGTCTGACTCCCGTCTCCGTACAAGGTAAATGGCTTCTTGTTATTGAGACAATCAGTCAAGATCGACAGCACCCCTGAATATGGCGAACTGGGATTTTGACCAGGGCCATAAACATTGAAGAAACGCACACAGACAGTTGGTAAATCATAAAGTTCACCATATGCTAGTACAAAACGTTCCGTAGCATACTTATCAATCGCATATGGTGATAATGGATCAACTCGTGAGTCTTCTTTCTTAGGTAATTCTGGCAGATTACCATAAACCGCTGCCGAAGACGTAAATAGGAACTGTTTAATTGGTAAATTAGTCTTCCGAATATATTCCAACATATTGAATACTGCAGTTTGATTCACTGAATGGGTTTCAGCTGGACGTTCAATCGAATCGGCAACACTAGCAACAGCTGCTAGAAAGTAAATATAATCGGGCCGTTCTTCTTGTAAAAGCTGTTGCATAAACTTTTCGTTGCGGACATCTTCAACATAAATAGTGACTTCATCCTGATGCTTAACATTATGTAAGTCCCCCATGGACAAGTTATCAACTACGACAACGTCCAATCCTTCTGCAACCAAGTGGTCCACAAGGTGGGAACCAATAAATCCCGCTCCTCCAGTTACCAATGCTTTCATTTAACTCGCTCCTTCTTTTAGAACAACCAGTGCTTTCGCTGTTTTCGTGGTATCTCAATCTTACCAATATCGATCTGTTCACCATTCAACAAATCCCGAGCGTTGGTTGCAAAACGTTCAGGATATTTCGAATCCATTTCATTTAATACTTCGTAGGCCTTGGTCATAGCAAAGCCCCGATTTTTCAGCGTATGTGCATCCGACGCGACCACCTGCACCAAACCGCACTTAACAAATTCTTTTGCGGTTCGTTGGACTTGTTCCCCAAAAGTGCCAACTAAACTCGTGGCCGTAACCTGTGCCAGGACCCCCTGCTCAACTAGCTTGTATAACCGTTGAGGCTCCGCAATAATTTGAGCATTACGTTCAGGATGTGCAATAACTGGCGTGATACCTTCGCATGACAATTGAAAAATCATTTCATCAAGATAACTTGGAACCATTTCATGAGGTAATTCCAACAGTAAATAGTTTCTACTAGTATCTATACCCAACAAATCATCAATATTTTCCATTAGCTGACCGTTCAGATGTACCTCTTGACCAGGAAAAACGGTTAATGGAATATCATTTTTATCTAACTCTGCCTGAAACGCTTTAACAGCCGTTTCAACATCATATGCATGATTAAGATAATGTCGATCCATATGATGCGGTGTCGCTAAAATATAACGAATTCCATCAGCAACCGCCTGCCGCGCCAATTCTAACGACTCCTCTAACGAAGGCGAGCCATCATCAATAGCCGGTAAAATATGGCAATGTAAGTCAACTAAATTATTTATCTTCATTACTGTAGTACCCATAACCATTGTTATAGCCGTAATAACCGTGGTGCGAACCATCACGAACATCATTCAAAATCGCACCCAGAATGTTAGCTTGCGATTTCTTTAATGAATTAACAGCATCACGAACCGCTGCCTTTTGGGCTACACCTTGGCGAACAACTAAGACCGTGCCATCAACTTTATTAGCGAGCAACTGTGAGTCAGTCACTGGCAAAATTGGTGGTGCGTCAACGATCACCAAATCTAATTTACGCGTTGCCGAAGTCAAAAATTCGGTCATTTTATTACTACCCAATAGTTCGGCAGGATTAGGTGGCTTAGGACCACTCGTCATCACAAATAGATTGCCAATGACGGGATGAATTGCATCATTCACATCATCCATTTGGTTGGCTAACCATGAACTTAATCCTTTATGGTTTTTAAGGCCAAATGTCTTATGGATTGTTGGCCGACGTAAATCGGCATCAACTAATAGGACTTGCATCCCTTCTTTAGCATATTCAACAGCTAAATTCCCGCTCACCGTTGATTTTCCTTCTCCCAGCATTGCGGAAGTTACCATTAAAGTTCGTAACTGATGATCCGTAGCCGCAAAGTTGATGTTCGTTCGAATCGTTTTAATTTGTTCTGTAATCACTGACATTGGTTCATTAATCGTCGTGAGATTAATTGGGGCCGTAGTCGTTATATTCTGTTCTTTACGTTTAAACATCTAGCACCCTCCTAAACTCGTTTCATCGCTTGTGACGATGTTCGATCATTATGCGTATGATAGCCACCATTCAGATTCAAGGCCTGTTTCTTCATTGAATGGTGATGTTGATGATTAACCAAGCCTAAACTAGTCAATCCTAATTCATCAGTTAAGAAATCAGCGTCGTGAACGCGACGATCAGTGAGCATCCGAATCGCTGCATAAACAAATCCTAGTAACAATCCTGCAACTAACCCAACCAACATATTAAGAGGTTTTTTCGGTGATACCGCACCATTTGGCGTTTCGGCTGGAGCAACAATCGTGACGTTGTTAACTTTAATAATCTTTTGCACTTGGTTCTTAAAACTACGAGCAATCTGATTGGCAATTGTCGCACTAGCTTTTGCATCAGTGTCAGTAACTGCAATCGAGAAAACTTGTGAGTTGGTCGTACTTGTCACACTAACTTCACTTTTCAATGTGTTCAGTGAGCGCTCAATACCATAACGCTCACTTAATTGTTGCTGAGTTGGTTTTAAAACCACTTGTCCAGCAATTAATTCCTTGTAGGTCGTAATCATCTGAACGTCAGCCTGCTGCCCAGCGTACTCAGTAGCGGCATTAGTATTCTTACGGTTAACCAAAATCTGAACACTCGATTGGTACTTAGGCGTAATTACAAAGAAGGTCAACCCTGCGGCAACTATCAATCCCACCACCGTAAAACTGACAATTGCACGCCAGTATTTACGGACAAGCCGGATAAAAAAGTCAAAACTTACTGTTTGATCCATCATTCACTCTCCAAAATTTTAACAAGATTAAAACACGTTTTAACTAACGCTATTAAATACAATCTATCATTAAATATAACACCGCATTGGTTGATTTACAATTGAAGTCCAAGAAGCGATCTCACCTATTGACTGCAATTCAAGATTTTTCATTTACCTTTTGATAGAGGGTTCCATGATAGTCTCTATCATGTTTTTGGATGTAAGCTGATTCCTGAGACAACTTTTAAGAGAGGGTATAATGAATAAATCGTCTCTCAAAAGGAAGGAATTTTTACATGCCAACGAATAGGTTATACTAGACAAAAGATCAGCTCCTAAAAGATGGGTTTGTGGTAAACACCATTTTAAAGGAAGCTGATCTTTTTTGTCCGAACAGCGTTCGGATTAATTTTACAATCTACCAATTACGTTAATGCCCATAAACCGAATAAATTTAAAGACGATCAGCCTAATAACTAGGCCGATCGTTTTTATTTTCTGGATCATTTTTGGGCTTGATTTCTGGGTTCTGATCCGCAAAATCTTTTAACTGTTTTTGAATTCTTTTACTAGTTTTGTCTTTAACTGATTTAAGCGCTAAGTTTGCTCTAATTTGTAATCCTTGAATGCCATTGTCATATGTCCACCGTTTAATTTTAGCCATGTCATTAGTTCGATAATAATTGGCAATTAGTTCGTTCCATTGATCCCACTTATCTAACGGCACATTGATTAAGCCTGCACCACCGTCAATCATAATTTTATTAGCACTTAAAGTCGCCGTCCTTTTGTTCCCGTCCCAAAAGATTTGTTGGCGCATATTATGATACATGACAGTCAATGCTTTATCAGTAATCGTCGTTCGTGGATCAGCCAAGATTTTTTGTAAAAAGGATTGTTCTTGTTTTTCGTTAATTAAAGGTGGTTCAAAAAAGTCTTCACTACCTAAATCAACTCCTCCTTTCCCTTGCCGTAATTCTCCTGGTACTAAGGCGTCTTCCGCTGCCACAATCTTGTTGATTTGTTTTTCCATGGTTAACGTTAAAGGGGAATTTTGAGCAGTGATATATTGCCACCCACGCTTTAAATTAACAATCGTCAAAACATCTTCAACAGGTACTCCTGCTACGCTCATACCGTCCATAATAGTTTGTGTTTGTGGCAAAGTGGTATTAACGCCTTCAAAACGAGCATTAGTATGCACTAACTTGGTAAAGTTTGCTCGGGCAAACCGTTGGTTTTCTGCAGCTGTGAATTTATACTTGTCCATATATGTTCGAGTTTTAGCCATATTTTGTGCCTCCTTTCTATTTCAGTCACTGATTATTTGACCTGTCCATGTTAAATCACAAAATGCTTTTCGTTGATAATTTGCTCTTGGCGTTTATCTAAGAGGTAAGTGTGTAACGCGTCAAACAGCTTGTGTTTATCAGGATCTGGATTATATGCCGCTTGTTCCCAAATGTCTTGAATATTGACTGCCCAGGGGTCAGCCAACAATTGATCAATTGTTTCGATTTCTTTGCTGGGTTTGGTCATTTAAAAAGCTCCTATCCCGTTTTCTAGCTCAGCTATCGTCAATTCGGCCACTTAAGGCACCTATTTTTACTTCTAAGCGATTTTAAAGCAGTTTTAATATAATTAATTATGCATGTAACACTTAAAACGGCTTAAATGAGTCCATATGACGTTTAATTTCAAGAACGCTCATTGTCAGTGTTCTGTTCTTCGGGGTGTTTGGCCGCATATTCTCTAGCCGCTTGTTTATTCCACCAAACGCCAAATAGGTTTTGCATGGTGCCGTACAAGTAGTTTTCCACGTTCTTGATATGCTTTTCATTGCTTCTTAGGGCGTTAAAGTAGCGTCTCAAGGCTTTAGTCATCAAAGATTTTAGTTCTTCATCGTCTAGTGGGATTAGAACGCCAATGTCCTGATGATCCTTCTCAACTCGGTACTTAGCATTTAAGATAATGCCAATGAACCGGCGCATTTGTTGTAGAGTTCGGCACCAGAAGCTAAGTAATTGCACGGCTTCGGGTTCTAAGAAAACGGGGAGCCCACTGTCTTCATCAGTTAAGAAGTCATTAGCATGGTTCACCAAATCCTTGTTTTGCTTTTCTAGTTCTGCTGGTGAGAATTGGGCTGTGGAAAAGTCCAACTTTTGAGTATCTATATTATATCTATTAGTATCTATATTATTAGTATAGTCTAGATCTTGTCTCTTTTTGAGGAGTCCGCTTGTACCAAGGGATTCAGACGTATCAGAAACGGTGTCATGCGGGTTTCTCTTTTTGAGAAGTCCGCTTGTACCAAGGGGTTTAGGCGATTTCATTGGCTCTTACTTAATATAAACGTCTTTTGCTGTTACTTCCAAATCTGCCAAATATAATCTATTTGGTTCGTTTTTGCCTGATCTTGGATTAAAACCCATATGTTTTTGATACAAAAGGTTTGCGTCCATTAATTCGTGTTTAATCTTATTGATTTTATTATTTGACCAGTTTCGTAAATCTTTTAGTTCATTGTTTGTGTATATGAAATATACGTTGTTATTTTCGTCAACCCAATTATTGCTTAGTGAGTAACTTAGACGATCGCGTAACACCGAATAAAGTAAAATGGCACTATCGCTAAGATTCTTATATTTTTCTCCTTGGAGTAAGATCTGCAGCAAAGCGTAGAACTTTACTTCATAGGCTCTTTTAGCATTTGTAAAGTTAAAGTTTGATTGATCCATAATAAAAGCTCCCTTTCTTAACTGACACAGGCCGTCTTAAAAGAGAGTTGCTAAAACATCTGACTTGTTTTAAAATACAAATCTGGTATGCTTTAACTGAATTACAAAGCGAACATTGGACGTGATCGGCTTTGTAAATTCACCGGCATGTGTCTATTCTGGGTTGCCCATACGGCAACTTTTTTAATTTCTAACAACAAAAATGGACTAAATAGCATTGGTTAGCTACTTAGTCCATTGGGTTTAATTTGTTTTTAACTATCCTTCACTTGTCCCATAGGACTGGTTTGCGGTATAATTAACCTACAAATTAAGAACAATGTTCAGACGATTTTAACTTGGCGGTCTAAATCGTCTGAATCTAAGTGGCTCTCTATTAGCTACTTGCTAAACCTAAAATCCCCGATTCCTCGTGAATCGGGGATTTTTCTGTTTAGCTTGATCTCTTTATTCGATTGTTAAATTAATCTTAGTCTAGCATAGCGCTTACCTACAGGCAACCGTATTTGGTTCAGTGCACTTTACTAGATTTTACCTAAATACAAATTAGCCAAACAAATAAATTGTGTATTTGTTTGTTTGGCTAATTATTTATTTAACTGCTAAATTGCATCTATGATTGAAGCTAAGAATTCTGAACGATTTTTAAATCCGTTTTTTCGGGCAGCCGCATCCATTTTTTTAAGTTGACTTTCAGTAATTGAGAAGGTCACTGATCGCTTACGCTCTACTTCCTTTCGACGAGAGCGTAAAACATCTTGTGTAAATGAAATGCCTTCGTACATATAATATGTATCTAACTTAAATAAATGATGCTTCCAAGGTGTCCTGGAGTCCTTTGAACCCTCGGTGGATCCGCTTCAGAGACTTCTCGTTATAAACATTAAACTGAGAAACCAGGAAGCGATCCAGTGAATCTTCCGTTGGAAATTGTTCTTTGTGGTGGGTGGTGCGCTTGAGATGCTTATTAAAGTTCTCGATCAGGTTAGTGGCGTATAGTGATTGCCGGATAGCTGGTGGAAAGTCCATGAAAGTGAGTAAATTCGGCATTTTAAGCAGATCTTTGATTAATTTGGGATAGGTCTGATGCCAGTTGTTGGCGAACTCATTCAGTTTCAGTTCGGCTGCTTCACGGTTGGCGGCCCGATGAACTTGTTTAAAGTCACTGATCACGGCCTTGCGGTCTTTTACGCGAACTTTGTTCATCAGATTCCGCCCAACATGAACCAGGCAACGTTGTCGTTTGGCTTTAGGGAAATGCCGATTCAAGCCTTCATCCAAACCAACTAACCCATCGGCCACAAACAACAGCACATCTTTAACGCCCTGCTTGATCAAGGTTCCCAGCAGTTCAGTCCAGATTCCAGTCGATTCCGTTGGCGCCACTTGGTAGTTCAGCACTTCTTTCGTACCATCTGGACGAATGCCAATCGCAATATGAACGGCTTCTTTTTGAACGGTATCCCGCTTTAACGGCAAGTAAGTGGCATCTAAGAAGATGGCCGCATATTGTGAAGCCAGTCGACGTTGCTGGAAAGCTTGAACCTGTTCATTGACGGCTTTAGTCATGTTGGAAACCGTGGCTTTGGAGTAGTGAGCACCGTACATTTTCTCAATGAGTTCGGCAATTTCAGCAGTGGTAATTCCCTTGGTATACAACTGAATGACCGTTGTTTCTAAATTATCACTGTGCCGACCGTAGGCTGGCAAGGTATGATTTTCAAACCGGCCATTGCGATCTCGAGGAATGGTTAAGTTAAGTTGGCCGTACTTCGTATCAAACGAGCGCTCATAACTGCCGTTGCGGTTATTACCAGTGTTAATCCCAGCGTATGAGTAGCGTTCGTAACCCAAAAACTCTGCCAATTCGGTTTGAAGCAGCTGGTTAATCGCAATTTCGAGGTGGTGACGAAAAACTTCGTCCAAATCTTGCTTTTGGGCTAGTGCAGCGATAATTTCTGTGGTAAGTTCATTCATGGGGAATGCCTCCTGTGATGTTTTCTGTGGTTACTAAATATCATAAGGGAAGGCATTCCCTATTTCTATACAATTCAGAAATCTTTTATGCATTTACACAAGATATTTTACGCTCTCATTTAATCAAGCACCAGCCCAATGCAAGGATATGGCGTGCTGACATTACTTATTTGGAATTACGTCCAGGAACCTGGGTTTATCTCAGTTCTATTTACGAACCAAAGGTTCATCAAGTTCTTGCTTTCAAGATTGGTCGTCAGATGGAGGCGACGTTAGTTGTAGAAACGATTAATCAGGCGCTTGAATGTCATCAAAAGCCACAATATTTTCACTCTGACATGGGTTCACAGTACACCAGCAACGAGGTTGAAACTTTACTTGAACGGCATCAGATTAGCCACTCATACTCAAAACAAGGTTATCCTTATGATAATGGGCCAATTGAAGCTTTTCACTCATTGTTGAAGAGAGAGTTTGCCTTTCAAACAACTTTTTCCAATTTTGAGGACTTGGTAATCCGAACCTCAAATTACATCAGTTGGTTTAATTCCGACAGAATTAGAACGAGTGTTTAGAAAAAGATGTGCCATTTATTGACATAGGAGCAGATTCCTGAGACAACTTTTAAGAGAGCGTATAATGAATAAATCGTCTCTCAAAAGGAAGGAATTTTTACATGCCAACTCGTTACGACAAAGAATTCAAACAAAACATCATCATCCTATATAAACAAGGCGAATCAGCCGCCCAACTGGCCAGAGAATATGGCATTGGCTATTCAACCGTTCATAAGTGGATCCAGGGCCAAGCCAAAACTCAATCCGGTAAATCGCCAGACGAAATTAAAGCGATGGAAAAGCGGCTGGCTTCCCTGTCTGAGGAGAACGAAATCCTAAAAAAAGCCCTGGGCTTCCTTGCGCAGAAGTAACCAATATTTTTGATTACATTCACCAAGAAAGCCATAACCACCAGGTAACTAAGATGTGCCGAATCCTCGGTGTTTCCAGAGCTCAGTATTATCGTTATCGATCCCCAAAGCCATCAAAACGCCGGGCCGAAGATGCGGACTTAAAACAACGGATTCTGCGGATCTTTGCGGAATTCAAGCAGCGATACGGCGTTATGAAGATCCACCATGAATTGAATCTGGAACTTCAACCACTGCAGCGTCGGTGCAGCCCAAGACGGATTTCCCGGCTCATGAAGGAACTGGATATCCACTCCATTACCGTCAATAAATGGAAAGCGGCTTCGGCTTCCAAAACCAAGGTTGAACAGCGTCCCAACTTGCTTAAGCAGGATTTCTCGACCACTGGTTTAAATCAAAAATGGACCGCTGATATGACCTATATTCAAACGAAGCGTAATGGCTGGTGTTACTTATCAACCATCATGGATCTGCACTCAAGACGAATTATCGGCTATTCATTCTCAAAAAAGATGGATACTGATTTAGTCTTAAAGACCCTGGAAAGCGCGGTTAAAAATCGAACCATTACTGGGGACCTGATTATCCACACAGACTTAGGATCACAGTACACCAGCGATGATTACAACCAACGGTTAACAGAACTACATATCCGCCACTCTTACAGCCGTAAGGGGTGTCCATACGATAATGCACCAATGGAATCTTTTCATGCTTCCCTCAAAAAGGAATGTGTTTATCCAGTGCCGGTCTTTGAGAATTATGAAACTGCCGCTGCTGTCCTTTTTGAATATGTGCATGCTTTCTACAATAGGAAGAGAATTCATAGTTCACTGGGCTACCAGACCCCCTTACAAGTTGAAATCGCAACACTTACGAGCCAAATGGCCGCCTGATTTAATGCTTTCCAGGGTTCAAATAAGTTATTAATCACGATTAATGATTTATTTGAGCTGTGGAAGGTAAACGCGGTTCTGAATGTCTCTTAAAACCTGTCTCAAATATTGACTTCAATCCATCTCTTATAACATCGCATATTGACTTTTTCCATGATTCCGTCATTTTATCAGCCATTGAGCATTCTCTCTTGATTAATTTATTAGAGTTTTTTTACTACAAGTGAATACATATTCCAGGTATAAGTCTGCTCTTCTTTATTTCATCCACTATGCCTACGGATACCTTGCTTGGCGTAACAGTTAAGTTATGAACTAGAATCTTGGGGGTGTTACACCAGTTATATAGTATGGAAAAGGCTGAGCATTAATATAGGTGCGCAAGGAAAACTCCAATTTTTGCGGACAATCATCTAATTTGGACCAGTTTGTAATATCTAAACCAGTGTCAATAGTTTCCTCCTTATCAGAATTTTCTAACTTGACAAGCGTAAACCCCAAAGGAAAAACTTGAATTTCACTACCAATGCTTGCAGAACCTCCTGATAAATCTAACCCTACCATCAGTCCATTTTGTCTAGATAATTTAAAATCAAGATATCCATTCATAATTATTTTAAAATTTTTGCTTGGAAAATTGGAATTACTTTCATCTAACAAGTAGTCTTTAAAATAGTCTTTATATATACCCTTTGAAGCAGACATTAACATAGCTACCACTTGCTTTTGAAATCTAAAGAAATTTGTATTGGCCTGTATTCTAATATCTAAATAGCCATTTTCACTGTTATCAATTATTTCCTGATAGTTTTTCTTGAAGAAAAGAGCTAATCCATTATAAAAGGGGATAAATTCATTCACATAGCTTCCACCCAGAAAACTGTTACAACTACTGCATAACGTATAATCTCCCATACCCTTTTGACTACCAAGCCTGAACTCAATTTCCTTTATCTTTTCATTGAATGCTTTTTCGCTTTCAAAAAATTCAAGGGGATGCAGAATGTTTTTTACCTGTGTATTATTATTAGCTTTCTTTGGCGGTATGTGTTCAAATGTTAATTTTCTCTCTTTTCCACATACACAACATACACCAAAATGCGTTTTTCCCATAATTGTAATTCCCTTTGGTCCCCTGTCAATAAAATAGACAATTTAAATAGAGACTTTTTTGTCCTATGCCACGACTAAATTTTGAATTTGAGTTTGATACTCATCTTCAAGTTGCTTTGGTGATTTGAATCCACAGTGACTGTGAATTCTAACTGTGTTGTAAAACGTTTCAATGTACTGAAAAACTAGTCGTTTAGCTTCGGAGTATGAATGGATTTTAAACCGATTTATCCATTCACGCTTAATCAAGGCATGAAACGACTCAATGCAGGCATTATCCCAAGGATAAGCTTTCTTTGAATAGCTTAATGTCATGTTAGCTGTAACTTGATTGTAAGCTTCAGACGTAAACTGACTACCACGATCACTGTGCATGATTAATGGCTTGCTAATATGGCGACTGTGCTTAGTCTTTTCAATAAGTGGGATGACATTCGATACCTCCAAGGTTTCAGATAAGTCCCAACCAATGATCCGTCGGGAGTACAAGTCCATAATACTGGTTAAATAAACGAATCCGTCATGAACTGGAATATAAGTGGTGTCAATGCACCAAACGGCGTTTGGTCGCAATGGATTGAACTGCTCGTCTAAAATATTTATTAGCTGTTTATCAAACTTAGAATTGCGAGTGGTAGTCGTCCAAGGGGTTAGGTAAACGGCGTGAATGCCAAGTTCACGCATATACTTACCAACAGTTCGTTCAGCGATCTTATATCCTTTTGAGCGAAGTTCTTGGGTGATTTTGCCGGCACCGTAAATACAAAGGCTTTTGAGCCAAATTGCTTTAATTTCACCTTGAATAAACTTCTTCCGAAGCTTTCGCGGTGATTGGTGTTTATGACGCTTTTCTCGTTGAAAGTAACCACTTCTTGAGATTCCAACATAATCACACATACCATTGATGGAAGGGTGGGATTCCAAAGCGTGCTGAACGTCCATTTCTTGGTATACCTTTTCGGTAGTTACTTGCTCAGAATCCCGATTGATTTTTTTAACACTTCGATCGCTCCTTCAGCGTCACGAAGTTGACGCTTTAGTCGTGCAATCTCCTTGTCCTTATCGCTGGCAAAATTACCAGAGCCACGGCCAAACTCCCCAGTCTCAGTAAACAGCTTAATCCATTTATGTAATGTACTAGCCCCAATACCTAGATTCTTACTTATTTCATTCATGGTCATGTGATCCTTGTTATCTAAGTAATACTGAACGGCCTGTTCCTTAAATTCCTTGTCATAACTGTGCTTCGTCATTATTTGATCCTCCAATTTATTTCCTTAATTATACTAAATCAGAGTCTCTATTTAACTTGTACACTTTTTATTCTAGGCCCACTTTCAATTTTAAATTTTCAAACAGCCTATTTACAACTCATTACTCTGAAATGTTCATTGTTCCGCACAATCCTCTGTGAAATAACAATATTGAACAATCTATATAATAGGTTCTTAACTGTGCTTCCCTTAGTGTAGAATCTATCGCTAAAAATCGGAATATGTGAAAAATCAATATCGTCCGTTACATTCAAACTCTCCAATACTCTTTATCACTCATTCTACCACTACCCTATATATAGGCTAACATTAGTATTTTAAGACTATTCCTAGATTTTGAGATTAAACATTAAATATAAAGTTTGATCATTAAAAAATGGCCCATACCAACATAATTTATTTCACGTTGGTATGGGCCGTTAGATTATTTCATCAGGTCATCAAACATTTGATTAACCGCCTCTTGATCACGATTGTTCGTAAACGCTTTAACTGGTTGTAAGTCACTTAAATCATTGGCAACTTCCTTCGTCGCATAAATCATCACTGGGGTACGCTTCGCAAACTGGGTTTGGACTAACGCCACATTACCAACTACCGGGGTGCCCTTCGTCTTTTCGGTAATCCGCCACTTATACAACTTTTTCGTATTCAAAACATGTTTTGCCCGCTCATCAGGATCATGCACAATATGATAGGCCATTAAAACATTATCAGCCATGTTGATTCCTCCCATTATTGGCCATTAGTCATTTCTTAATACCATTAGTATACGTGTTGAACCCTCAGACTAGCAATTATTTGAACCAAGCCACCAATCGATCAAACCAAGTTTTGTGATAACCAGTCTGGGCCATCTTAACTACTTTAGTAACCGTTGACTTAGCTGCTGGAGTCGTTGGTTTGGCCGGGGTTGCTGGCTTATCGGTATGATACTTAACCGTACTGGTCTTATCTTTACCGTTAGAGGCTTGGTTATTCCAAGTATAGGTCTGACCTTGCTTGGTCAACTCACTAGCAACTTTGTCAGTTGGGAGACTGGCGACAAAGCGTGTTTTAGTTTGCTTACCAGCATACTCAGCGATTTTATCAGCTTTTGGCGTCACGGTTAGCTGACCGTTCTCAAATTTGACTGTGAAATCAGCGGTCACATCTTTAGTGTAAGTCAATGTCGCTAGTTTTTCCTTAGTCATTGTTTTAGCATCAATCTTGCTAGTATTTGATGTTGACTGATCATCAGTCTTAGCTGACGAACTAGCACTCATTGCGGTTGAGGACTGGTCATCGGCCTTAGATGATGAATTGGTATCGGTTGTTGTGGTATCAGCTAGATAGACTTTCACCGCTTTCAAATCAACTTTCGCATCTTTCGGCAGTTGATCAGTATCGGTCATATACTGAGTTTCACCTAAATTGTTATACTGATTGAAAATGTTGAAAGGCACGGTTTTGGCGTTGATAATATTGGCATTGGCTACGTTATCGGCTAACTTGCCGTCCTTGGTTTCGACCTTCTTAGTGATTAAATCAGGGTCTTTTTCAGCATTATAATCAACGTTATTGGACGTTTGATCGCCCTTAGCGACTTTATTATGCCAAACGTAGTCGCCATCTTTCTTCGTTAGTTGACTATCAGCTTTTTCCTTAGGTAGACTCGCCGCAAACCGCACTTTCGTTTGTTGATTTTTAAACTCAGCTTCCTTACCAGCTTTCGGCGTCACGGTTAACTTACCGTCCTTATAAGCAATCGTAACATCGCTGGTCATGTCTTTCGTATAGCTCAGCCCCGTGAGCTTATCAGCCGTCATGCTAAAGGCGTCGGCCTTCCCATCGCTCATCATCACCTTGATCTTACTGGTATCAACTTTCGCAGCTTTCGGCAATTGATCGGTATCTGTTAAATCGTCAGTATGTGAGTTGTTATCGTACTGATTGAAAATATCAAAGTAAACGTCCTTACCCGTCAAGATATTAACGTTGTCACTCGTTGTTGCAAGCTTGCCTTGGGCATCTTCCACGCGCTTAGCCACCAACGATGGTGAGAGCTTCTCAACTGGGTTACTTGGTGTGTTTGAATCTGTCGTTACATCATTGATTTTGGTGGTGAAATTGTTCTTGACCGTCACATTGTCGGCATTGACGGTTGTGACTAACTTAGCTTCTGGTACCGCATAGGCCTTGCTCTTGTCGGCGTTCATCGTCTTTAACAAGTCCGCTTTAGCGGTATAAGTGACCGTTTGACCGTCAACCTTCACGTCCCAATTCTTAGTATTAGCTTTGACGGTTTCCGCCTGGTTGACTGTGAGTTCTTTTTGAACCTTATCAGTCAGCACATAACTCTTAATGTCATCAGTTCGATTAGCTGGCAAATCAGAATTGGTTAGCGGATAAGTCAAGGTATCGCCCTTATCCACAGTCTTACCATTAATGGAAGCTGTGTCCTTCCCCTGATTATCACCGGCAGTGACATCTTTATGATTACTTGGGGTGACCATCAAATCAGTTAATTGGTAACTAGCCGTTTCTGCTTTAGGCTTGGTTGGGGCGACCGGTTTAGGCTTTAGCTTGATAGAAAAATCAATATTGCCAACCGCAAAATAATCATCAGATTGATAAGGAGCTGACCAATGGTCAATCGCTTGCCCCCACGTATAACTAAAACCACTTACATTGTCTAATCGCCGCCAAACCTGGGTCCCGGTTTCTGAATCGTCATATGCTGTATCATCATGAGCCTTATAGCTATCATCGCTAACCTTGGTCACCTTATCACCATAAATCGTCTTTACAGCCTGGCCATCAAATTTAACATATTGACTGGCATCTAAGTCGCCCATACCAATTAGGGCTTCCTTTAAAGTGACTAGTTTGCCCGAAGCATGATCATAAAAATTGACCTTATAATGCCCATACAAATTAGGGGTTGCTAAATTAGCGCCCATCGCGTATTTGCTTAAATAAGCATATGCGGGAGTCTTTTGGTTATCCAATTTATCAACTGTAAATTTAACATCAACTGGCTTGCCGGTTGAAACATCAACGAATGGTGATTGATATGTGAATGTTGACCCAACTTTCAAGACTACCCACGTGCCATTTTTATTATCAACACTGCTAGTGGTACTGCCACCCTTATACGTTTCTAGGAAAGTCTTGAATTGCGCGGCTGTCATCTTACTAACGTTGCCATAATCCAGCTTCATTTTATTAGTCGAGTTAGAGACATACGTCACATTAGCGGGATTATTACCAATCAAGTCTTGTAATGTCTGTTTAGACCACTGCGTACTGTTGGTATATTCCGGATCTTTCATATAAGCTTCCCACGCCACCGAATCCTTTTTATATTGAGCCTCTGCAGTATTGTACTTATCCATTGTGGCCTTTTGGGTCGCAGTCACTTTGGCTAATGCGGTCGCTTGGGTGTTGTAATCCGTCGCAATATCTTTTTGCGCTTGAGTCGCTTGGCCACTCGTTGCGACCGTATTTTTAGTGGCCTTTTGCGTCACGTTAACGCCGGCCGCTTTGGCTTGTGTGACCGCGGTTTGAAGGGCTTTATCATCAACCTTAACTTTCAACCCGTTAGTTTGACTACCGTTCCCAGTGCTATCAGCGCGTGCTGTCATGCCACGCTGGTTACCAACTGCGACTAATGGGGCTATCGTCAAGGTTAAAGCTGACAAAACTAACATCTTCTTACCATAAAGCTTTACTTCTGCGGTTATTTTGGGATTCATCGTCCACCACTCCTCTTTTTTAATTGAACTATTCTGCGCTCGTGCTGGTTAAGTTGCCTTGCACCACCTCCCGCATTGACCCCGTCGCATTACAAGTAAACAACGTGACCATGGCTTGTTTAGGTTGTTGATATAACACGCTAGTGCTGACTGGACTACCGTTAATATAGGTCTGGTTAGGGGTAACTGCTTTTTTACCAGTCAACAGCCGGTTAACCCGGTAGTGATAAACCTTGGTAGCACTAATCAAGTTCACTGTCGCACCCATTTTGATTTGGGGTACATTTGAGAATAGCACCCCCGGCATCGTCATATTATGACCAGCTAACACGTAATTGCCTTGTCCCATCTGCTGATGGGCAAAGTAAGTTGTCGCCCCTAAACTTAACGTATATTGATTCGTCCCTTGATAAATCGGTAACGCTAGCCCAATTGAGGGCACTTTCACGTAGGCCACTTGCTGACCTTCTAAGCCTACCTTTTTGGCTTTACGCTGGGTTTTCAATAGTTGTTGATAATCCTGATTAGTGACACCGGCGTTGTTATTTTCCGTATAGCGCTGTGGTAGCGTCTGGCTCTGACTAGCTTTAGCTACTCGCCCTGTTCGACCACTCACCGTTTGCTTTAACTGCCCTTGTAATTGCCGATTGCTTTTACGTCCCAGTCGCTTTTGCGTCTGCACATACTCAGTGGTCATTTCATGAGCTTGGTACTGCGCCCAGCCCCATATCCCGCCGCCAATCAGTACGATTAGACTGACGATGCCAATTAAAGCCGACCACAGCTGATGTTGCTTAATCCATTTCATCACTCACACCTACTTTTCACTCGTTTTTTTAGCCGCTGATTTGGCGGTGGCTTGGGCTTTAGTTAATTGCGCCTTAGTTTGACTAGCCTCTGCCTGTGCCGTTTTTTTATCCTGCTGTGCCGCTGAAACTTGTCCTTTTAAGGCCGTATTATGTTGACTCAATTGATAATATTGCCGGTTTAATGACGCTGTATTCGATTGGGCTTGCCGCAATTGTTGTTGATTGGTTGTTAAGGCTTGGGTCACTTGTTGATGATCGTGATAGGCCCACAAGCCACCGCCACCCAGTACCGCCAAGCCCACTGCGGTTCCCAGCCCTAAGCTCACTTTCTGTAGTGTCTTAGGCTGGGGCTCGCGCTCGACCGACTTAGCTGGGGCTGGCTGTTGTTTAGTTGCCAATTGCGCGGCTAATAACTGCTCTAACTGACTACTCGCCGCCGGCGGTTGAACCTGCCCGGATTGTTGCTTCAACTGCGTCAATTCCGTGGTTTGCGTTTGTAATAGTTTTTGCAGGTCTTCCTTTTCTTGCATCACGTTTTGCTTCTCAGCTACGACCCGGTCTAACTTGTGTTCTAGCTGTTGGACATCAACTAAGTTGAATTTGGCGCGATCAGCACTGGCTTGGGTTTCAACCGCATTTAGATGCACTTTCGTCACTTCTAAGGCGTATTCGTCCAACTTTTTGGCCAGATTCTGATAAACCGTCCCGGCAATATTTTGGTTATTGGCCACCAACTTCCCCACACGGCGGTTATAATCCGCTCGTGTTTGCTGGTCTAATTCATGCTTTAAGCTGGCCAATTGTTGCTTTAAAGCTGTCTGCCGAGCTTTCAGTTCACTAGCATAGCGCTCGTTAGCGTCCTGCACGGCCTTGGTATCTAAGTCTTGCTTAGTCGCTTGCACTTGTTGCTCATACTCAGCTTGGCGTTGCGTCACGGCCCGTTCGGCGTCTGCTTGAATTTGTTGCACGTCAACGTCACATTTAGACTTCAAGTCAGCCAATACCTTAGCCTCGGTTTGGGCTTTACTTTGGGCTACTTGAGATTGAATTGTTTCCCGCAAATCGGCCTGTGGATCATGTTGGGCCTGATAGTCCCGCAACTGTTTAGCAATCGCTTGCCGCTGTTGTTCGCTATAACTCACTAAGTCCTGTGTTGCGTCGGCATTGAGCCGTTGTTCGAGTGTGCGCAAGTAAGTATTGCTATGGCGCTTCTTTTGTTCAACTTGATAAGCGACGTATTGTTGATCGGCCTCGGGCACTGCCGCCAAATTTTGCACCTTAAACTGGGGCACTTTTATTTGGCCAATCCGAGACGGCTTAGGTATCACCGGCATTTTTTCCGGTTTAGCCGTTGAACTACTTTCCGCTTGACTGGTTGGTTCATTAGACCCAGCTTTACGCTCACCTGTACGATCACCCGAACTGGTTGGCTGACTCGTTGTGTCCCTCGCTGATGTAGCTGCTACCGCAGGTTTTATTTTTGCTGGCTTTTCTATTTCAGCTACCTGACTGGCTGGCTTATTTTCTGTGTCACTGGTTGGAGTGTTCACGGCGGTCTCAGTGGTAACTGGTTGAACCATCTCATCTAACCCTGCATACCGGACGTGAAAGTCATCAGCCTCAGCTTGGGCTTCACTTGGTACTAAGGCCACAACTTGTTGATCGGGATTGGCGGCTTGATAAGCCGCCATAAACTCACTGGCCCAAGTCCGCTTATCATCATAATCAATGTCCGCAAACTCTGGTGCATTGAAGATACTGTTGACCACGGCCCCGGTAAAATCACGATAGTCACGATCTAAAGTAAATTGCCCCACCCGCACATAGGGCTCATATTTAAACCCCCGACCAGCTGCTTGCCGTTGTAACACGGTAATCGTTTCAAAACTCATGGGGTCCCCTTGGTCAATCACGTACTCCCGTAGGCATTGGAACAACTGACAAGCCACGTTCAACGTCATCAATGGTAGTTGCTGGATAATTCCTGACCGGGCCACGCGTTCTTGTTGGCCCAATTCTTCAATCAACTCAGCTACAACGGCATCGTGCCGTAATTTTTGACTATCCCCCTTACTAAATTCCAGTACAAATGGCTCTTGTAACTTCGCGCGTTTTTTAAATAATGCCATGTTGTTAACTCCTTTCAAACTTGCGGGTTATGTATTAACGGGGTAGTAACGTCTTCGTTACCCCCGCTACTGCCCCGTTTAGAAAATCCTCACATCTAACTGCCGAAGGAACCTTGCGAATACGTCTTCGCTAAGGTTGCGATCGCTGAAATGGCAAACAAACCAATCACTGAAATAATGATCCAAATTAGGTGACTCTTGATCTTGTCACGTAGCCGATCACCGCCCCAGGCCATCAGGGCAAAACACCCCGCACCAATCGCGATAGCGCCGGCAAACCCGACAATTTGAAAAGCATTCGTCACCTTTTTCATAATGCTTTGCGTGTTGCTAACCGCATCTAAGCTCGGTAATACTTTTAAATACCCCGTCACTGCGGCCAATTTGAAACTAGCTAACCATGTTGACATCGGTCTTCCTCCTTTCCATAACCCCGAGTTTACGTGCTCCGCCAGGTCACGGCGTAACCCTGCCCTTTAACGGGCTTCAATAATGACCTTTAAATCACCAAAGCGATCCTTTTGCCCTTGAAAGACCCCTGGCCACCGGCCGACAACCCGGACTAAATAGTGATATTTAGTTACTTGGGTCGCATCTTGTTGTAATAGCACCCGCGCTAGCGCCGCTTTAATTTTGGCATTCAACATATACGCAATTGGCCGGGCCCCATTGGTCATATCAAAACCAACGGTCGCTAGGTATTGGGCCACCTCGGGACTAAAATCGACTTTTAATTGCCGTTGCGCTAACGTCACTTTAAATTCCGTTAAATACTTGGTCGCAATCGCCAGCCCAATCTTTTCATCAAGCATGTTAAAAATAATTTTGTGCTCAATCCGATTCACAAATTCCGGTCGAAATTCATTCTTCAACGCTTTTTCCACCACGGCTTTAAACTGTAGTTGCCGTTGTTCACCCTGACGCAAGTGATTGAATTGTTGTTGATCGTTAACCACTTTAGCGGCCAAGTTCGTCGTCATAATAATGATCGTGTTCTTAAATGAAACCGGTTGATCATCACTATCATGTAAGATGCCATCTTGGAGCACTTGTAAAAATAAGTCTTGGACATCATGACTGCCCTTCTCAATTTCATCTAACAACACGATGGCAAAGGGTTGGTGCTTAACCGCTTCGGTTAAGGTTCCCCCAGCGTCAGCGGTCCCTAATAAGCGGTGCACCGCGTCTCGGTCGTTATATTCCGACATATCAAACCGGATTAAAGCGTCGGGCGACCCAAACATGGCCTGAGCGAGTTGTTTAGCCGTTTCCGTCTTACCCGTCCCTGGCATACCCAAAAACAGAAACGAACTAATGGGCTTAGTCGGATCTTGGAACCCCGCAAAATACAACGTTAGGGCATCTAAGACCCCTTGAATGGCTTGCGGTTGGCCCTTAATATTCTGATTGAGCCGACGTTGCACATCATTGAGCTGGGCTTGTCGATTCTTCATAATCTGATGTAAGGGAATGTGCTTGCGCTGTTCAATGACCTTCGCCACTGTCACTGGCGTGACGACTTTCAGGGCATGGGCCTTCGCATACGCACAACTTTCATCTAATAAATCAAACGCCTTGTCCGGTAAATAACGATCAGGTAAATACCGCACGGCATAATCCACTGCCGTCTTCGTTGCGGTCGCGTCAATGGTTAAGTCATGGTAAGCTTCGTAACTAGCCTTTAAACCGCCTAGGATCTGATAACTTGCTAACACACTCGGTTCAGCTAATTGAATCACATCAAACCGTCGGGCTAACGCCCCGTCTTTTTCCAAATAACGGTGATATTCTTTCGTCGTGGTCGCACCAATTAACGTGATTTCGCCTCGAGCCAAGGCTGGCTTTAAAACGTTACTAACATCTAGGGCATTGTCACCATCACTACCAGTGCCCACGATTGTATGAATTTCATCAATAAACACCATCGCCTGACTGGCTTGTAATTCCGTCAGTAAAGCTTTAAAAAGGCCCATGAAGTTTTGATCACTTTGCTTTAACTGGGATAGTTCCAACACATAAATGGGCTGAGCTTGTAGTTCAGGAGGCACTTTTTGCGTCACAATCCGCTTAGCTAAGCCTTCAATTAAATTAGTCTTACCGACACCCGGTGGCGCAATCACTAACGGATTCCGTTTGTTTTTCCGGCACAGCGTCTCGATCAACTGTTCAATTTCCCGATCTCGACCAATCGTTTGATACTGATCAGGATTAGCTGCGACCAGCTTGGTCAAATCTTGGGTATACTCCGCCAATAAACTCATGACTATAACCCCGGTAGTGAATCTGATTCTGGCGTGCCATCAACCTCTTCACGGGTTAATTTGTCACCATCGGCGCCAAATATTGTCGGCTGATTAACAGTTTGTTGATTAGTCGGTTGTTGTTCAAAATCAGTGGCCGTAAATGGTTGGGGGTGCCCATGACTTGGTAACGCTGATGGCACATTTAACTTAGGAGTCGCTTGATCCACTTTAGTGGCGCTAGCCAGGTGATCTGCCACCGCAGTTCCAACCTTTTCCGGGTCAAAGTCTTGGGTTTCGTCAACTGACTGTAAGTGTTCTCCTGGCTTATCTTTATCGATTTGATCAGTGCTGGTAGCCGGTTCGGTTCTCTGGTCTGGTGCCATTTTAGGCTGATTATTAACTAATTCATTTGTCCCTGCTGGTATCTTTTCCCGTGCCTCACCAGTTAGCGTCAACACCTGTTTTTCTTGCAAAGCTTGTAAAACCTGATCAACCAGCGCTTGATCAACCGGTTTTTTAAAAATCAGTTCAACCGGAGTCTCTAAAGGAATTAATTGCCCATTCAGGCAAAGATCTTGGCCTGCTCCCCAGGTAATCCCCGTTAGTTTAATCGTTGTGATTGACATGCTTATAACCCCCGTTCTTTCAGTTGTGATAACCATTGCTCAACTTGTTTAGTGCTCGTAAAACCTTTGGCTTCAATTACTAACCGTCCAGTTTCCTTTTGTAACGCGTCTTCTTGGGCTCTAAACGCTGCTTGAGCCTTTAGCAGACGAGCTTGTTCTGCTTTAATATCAACGATACGTGAACGTCGACTACTCATGATAAACACTCCCTTAATTTTTTAAATAATTGAAATTGATCAAAAGTTTGCATATCAAAGGTCAATTTGGTATACGGTCCAGCCTTAGCCGGTTGTAATTGGGCATTCCAATCCTTGGCCCCTGACCATTCCACCAAGTTTTGACACGTTTGGTGGGGCGTGATTAGCCGCATGTGTTGGAATTTTTCAATCAAGGCGCGCCCTGCCACATCATTGTCCGGTGCCAAATGTAAATAGGCCGGTAACGCCGGTTGGGTGAGCAGATAATCATTAATGGTCTGTATCTTGGCACTGGCCCCACTCAAACTCAGTAACTGACTGCCGCTTAACTCCCGGGCGTACATTTGCCAGTACGACAGTAAATCGATTGGTGATTCGAAGACGTACAAGTGTCTAAACGGCCCTCTAAACCGAACATTAAATCCGTAATGAGGCTTGGAACCGGCTTTAATCTGCTTTAACGAGCCATGTTTGGGGTAACGTTGTCGATTGATCACCGTGCCTTGCACATCTTGGCCCACCAAGATGCCAGCTGCATCAAACCAGTTAAAAATCACATTATGGTAGCCATCACTGCCTAATAGGCCTTGCCGCGCGGCAAAGGTAATTAAGCGTGAATCCAGATGCCGATACTGCGTCAGATAAGCCATGCCAGCCGCATCTAACGGCGCTACCGGTCCTACCGCTGACTTCGTGGTATAGTCAGCTTTCACTGCGACTTTCTGCTGGGGATTAGTCTTGGTAAACGCTTTGAGTCTAAAGTGCATTTCGCGATCGCTAATACCGTAATAGGCCTTAATGAATTGACTCAAATTACCAGCTAACCCTTGGCTGTTCCAAATAAAGTAATTTTTGCGGGTATCAATGATTAATGAATCGTGTTCTTGTGAGCGTAAATACCGGCCTTCATGTTTAAAGGGCAACCCAGCATAGCTAACGTAATCCGCAAGTTCTAACGCCATAAAAAAAGACCTCCTTTACCAGTAAGGATACTTACTACTGATAAAAGAGGTTGAAACCTGTTAATTAATGATTTGTTAATCCTGCTTATGTTCTAGATACTCGCAATCTTCATCAGCTTCAACGCCTACAAATTCCGGTTCTAATATTTCAGGCATCCCATAGCATCTTAGGTAAAAAGGTGCTGCATAGGCTAAACTATGCTTTTCTGCGTAATCATACCGTTCTTGCAAATCTTTGTTGCGAACTGCAATAGCCTTTTTTCGAGTCCACTTTTTACCATCATCAATCATTGGTAATCCCATACGTTTCTCACGCTTTTTAGCCTCGCGATAAGGCCAAACTAACTGTCGCCATTCACTATCTTTTTTGAGCCGCTTAACTTCTAATAAATGACCGTCATTGTCCCTCAAAACTTGAGTTTCTATATCTTTGGCTATTTCCTTCCAAACACGTCTTTTGAGATAAGGTAATACCGAAAAACGCAGTACTAGCAACAACATGGTCATATACAGAAAGAAAATTAACGCATAGGTTAATGTTTGAAAGAATAATCTTTCTGGCTGTCTTTCGTAAGCAACTAGGACTGAAGCGCCACCGATTAATAGCGCGAAAATTATTATGCCGTATAAATATAGAAACACTAAGATTCGTCGCAAAAGCGCTGTACCACCAATAATCCGCACTATCTTCTTCTTGCTATTCAATATGATTCCTCCTCTACCTTCAACTTGGCACTAATTGTTTTCCTCATATGGAACAAGTTTAATAGATACTTTGATAAATTGACTTTCACTAAAATTACGAACAACTTGTTTAGCAAATCTGTAGGTCGGATCTGTCCGAGTTTCAAAATCAAAATGCATTACTTTGGCTAAGTTTGTTGTAATAGACACTTCATCTTTAGTGAAATCATCAGCAAAAAAACTCCAACCAGGCCAATCAATGCCTTGATTTGTTAAATACCAACCAGGCATAACTTGTAATACCGTCGTTTTTTTACTGCTAAGTATATTTTTTTTATACTCTTCTGCTGTCATTTTTTCATCTCCTAATTATTTCTGCGTTAATATTTGTAACGGCTTCCAAGTATCCTGTAACATTCATTAACCTCCTGTACTTATTATTTTGAGATTTCAAATCCAAAAAGCCCCTTTAATCAACACTGTAACTTGTGCTAACCAAAGAGGCTTACTACTACTTGTACTTATCAAAATCAAATTTTAGTTTGCCAGCTTCTAACTTCAACTTGGCACTAAATGTTTTTCCCGTTTTCTTACTCTTAAAACCTTTGAGTTGGGCCGTTTCAGCAGTCTTGATCAGTTGCTTGATGGCACTTATTGGCAATTTTTTGCCACTCCATTGTTTGGGCAACGTAAACTTACAGCCATTTTTGTAATTTGAACACCCATAAAACTTGCCACGATCTGAAATCTCACCCGTTTTACATATTGGACAAACCCCAACAGCGGCCTGCGCTTGCTGTTTTTGTTCTACCTGTTGTTGGGCCACCAATTGCGTCTGTAAGTCCGCATTCTGGGCAAACTGCTCGGGAACTTCTTTAAGCAATTTTTGGATTAACAACTTAATCTGGCCTAAAAAGTTTTCGGGCGTGCGCTTTTTCTCACCAATTTCTTTTAAAGCTAGTTCCCATTTAGCCGTCATCGACGGACTCGTTAACAATGGTTCTAATGCCACCGCTTGGCACAGTGTCACACCAGTGCCACTAACATGTAACTCATTTTTATTCGTAACTAAATAGTGCCGACGCTTCAGCGTTTCTAACACATTGGCACGCGTAGCTTCGGTGCCAATTCCCTCGACAGCTTTTAACACCGCCGCTTCGTCTGCGTCCAAAGTCTTGCCGGCCGTTTTCATGGCTGTAATTAAGGTCCCTTCGGTAAACGGCTTCGGTGGGGTGGTCTGTTTCGTCGGGGTGGTTAAGACAGCTTGTACCGTTTGACCAGGCGTGACCACGGGTAGTGTGTCTTTCCCCTGCTCAACTGATTTTGTCTTGAATAGGCGTCGCCAACCAGGATTGATTGGGACTTTGCCCACTGATTTAAACAGTGCCTGTCCGACCTGCGTTATAATGGTCGTTTCTGTATACTCATAAGGCCCCGCAAACATGGCTAACGTGGTTTTTAACACCAAGTCATAGACCTGGCGTTGTAAGACGGGTAATTTAGCCAATTGAGTTGAACTAGGCACCACTTTCGTCATAATAATCGCGGGGTGTTCCGTCACTTTCTGATCATTGACATAGCGCTTTTGCGGCGTGGTCTGTGGTAAAGCCATTTTTTCAGGCAATAACTCTTGGTACTGATCCAGGTTCGCCGCCAAATAGTCAAACTCTTGCTGCGTAAGGTACTCACTATCAGTGCGCGGATAAGTTAACCACTTTGCTTCATATAAGGCCTGCACCGCCGCTAGGGTTTCACTCGCACTCGCATGAAACCGTTGGTTAACCGCACTTTGTAGACTAGATAGTGAAAACAGCCGTGGACTAGGGGTCTTTTTGACGATGTTTTGGACATCTTTTATTAAAGCTGTCTGCGGGCCCCGCTGAACGCTTTTAGCCTGCATGAATATCGTTAATCCTTTTTCGTCTTTAAAGCGCTGATAGGGGTCTAATTTTGCCTCGAATTTTTGCTGATTGGCTAAAATTTCAGCATTTAGCTCCAAGTAGGGCTCCGGTTTAAAGTTTTTGATCAGTTGATCTCTTTGATAGACCATATAGAGCGTTGGCGTTTGGACGCGGCCAATGGCGTACACCCCCGACAACCCATGTTGCCGTAATAACAAGGTGTACAGCGGACTAGCATTCATGCCAACGAGCCAATCACTGATCTGTCTGGTCTGGGCTTCTTGGTAATTCGGATAAAATTGCCACCCATCTTTCAAATTGCGAAAGCCCGCGATAATCGCTTCTTTTTCCAAACTGTTGATCCACAACCGTTGCATCGTTTTGTGTTCGACATCAATTTGAGCTTGTTTCATGATCGACCAAGCAATATTTTCACCCTCACGACCATTATCACCAGCCACAATAATCGTATCGGCCCGATTTAATAACGTCTTAACCACCTGAAACTGCTTTTGCTTGTCCGCAATAACTTCGAATTGATAGGTGGTTGGAAATATTGGTAAGTTGGCCAAAGCCCAATTGCGATACTTCGCATCATATTTTTCTGGCGGGACGAGTTCGACCAAATGACCCAACGCGTGTGTCACTAGCGTATCATTGGGTAACACTGGATCACTAACCTCATAGTAACCCGACTTTTTCTGACTCTTTTGAAAGGCCGCCACATATGCCCGGGCCTGGCTGGGTTTTTCTGCTAAAATTACCGTTGTCATAATTTGCACTCCTAACATTAATTTAGTCCCAGCTTACCAGCTTGGCGGCCGTAGCATTAAACTCACCCTCAAGAAATATTTGTTATGAGTAACGATGCTTGCATTACGGCTTGCACTGTACTAAAGTAACAGTCGTATTAATATTACTTCTCCAAGGTAATCCTTTTGATACAAAGATTAGTCCTATGTACTATATAGTCTACTCCGACCACTCATAACCCCCATTATGAGTGGCTTTTTGTTCTTAGAACTACCTTTTAGCCACTGAAATATTTATTGCGAGTAACCGGTTGTATATTGATTGCTAAATTTTCCAATATACGTTACTTTAAGAGTGCCAAAGCTTCTCCTGTTTTGGCATTGCGGTATATAACCTAATCAATTTTCATCACATAGTTTCCTCGAACCGTTCGCAATCCTCATTACGAGCGGTTTTTTAATTTTTGTGGTAGAATAAATTATAGAAAAAGGAAGTCCTGATTGCACAAGACTTCCCGTGTAGAGCCGTTTAAGACGGTGACAAATTTTAGACTAGATAGCCGCTAGCTTGCCAGAGCTAAGGCGGCTATTTTTTGCTGACTTTTAATCAGCTCAACAATTAATGCGATTAAGGCTACGATAAAGGTACCGAAAGCCAGCATTAATTGTAAAGCGTCCGACACGGACACTTGGGCTACTCCTTTCCTGGAATTTGGGTTGGCTTATTAGGTTTACACCATAAGCACCACCTCCAATACTGGAAATAGCCACCGCCTTAACTTCTCTACTAGCATAGTATAACATAATGCACGCTGTAACTACCGATACTACGGTATTCACAGCGTGCATTTTAGCTAATTTATCCATTGTTTAATTGCTTGTTCATAATGTCTATCTGACTTTATTTGTGGTCTACGGGACGGCTAGGATTTAAATAACACCCTAGTCTAGCCCAACCCCACCCTGGAACTAAATCAAACTCAAGCCATTATATAAACTATGCACCACTAAATTAAGGCGCAAGTCGTGTTGCCGCTGGTATAAGCAAGCTAAGATCAAACCAGCCCCAAAATACAGTAACCAACTTAGACTGAGCCGCATTTCATGAACGCTCGCAAAAGCCCCGGCACTAACAATGGCTTGCCAGCTTTGATGGTTCCCCAAAAACCAGCGACAAAATAAGCCTCGAAACAACAATTCCTCCATCAGCGGCGCAATAATGACCAATTGACCGATCAACCAAACTTGACGCCACCCGCGCAAACTAATCAACCAGTCGGTTAAAACTTGTTGATTAGCGGTAGTATCCTGCCCACCACGGTGCATACTGGTCATCATAATAAGGCTAAGCCCCAACAGACTAACTAAAGCCCAGCCACCATTAATTAGAACCGGTCGCCAATGATCAATGGGGCGCCACCAGGCCTGACGACTACCATAACCCAGGCCTAACGCCAAAACCATTAACACCAGTGTGCCACTACCAAGTAAGAAAATGGTGGCGCCCCCGGACCTAGCTTGCAGCCTCGTTAAGCACACCCCGGTGGCCCATTGTTCAATTAGGATTAATCCCAACCAGCCCCCTACTTTGACCACCAGCTGCATCTCACCGCCCCCGTTCTTGTTGGGCTTGTTCAATCGCTTGTTGCTGGTTAAATAACGCATTTTTGGCCTTTAAATCTTGATAATGAGTCTGTTCGGCTCGCCGCAATTGCTTTTTCACTTGTTGCCCCTCTTGCTTTAAGATTTGGTGACTAGCCTGTTGCTGTTTGCGTTGAAATTGCTTTAAATGTCGCGGCTTCCAGTGGTTGGTCTTCGCCTCAATCGGGCCCCAGCCAGCTTTTTTAGTGGATTGTTGATCCCGCTTGATTTTAGCGCTGAGCCGTTCGCTTTTTTGGTACCGCTGGTGCACTACGGCCGGCGGTAAAGCTTCCTTGTAGCTAGCCAGCGTGGCTTTCAACCGTAACAATTCCTGTTGTTGTTTAGTGATGGCTTGAAGTTGGGCGCGCATCTGGCTTGGCTTGGTTAATTTAACACCCAATTCCTCACTTAACGCTTGCTGGAGTTCTGGTCGGAGCTTTGACCAGTTCACCCCACTAACGACGCTACCACCATTAAGTCGATGTTCCGCAGCCAATCGTTGTTGCATCTGGGCCACCCGCTCGGAAGTTAATTGCGTGATGGGCACATTTACGACGTCCGTGAAATAAGCCGTTAAATCTTGTAACTGTTGCTGTTCCGTGGGGCTTTGTTCCCATGGAGCTTGTAGCTTCAATTTAGCGAGCGTTAATCGTTGCTGATACCGGTCACTTAAAAAGGTACGGGCCTCCCGTTCGGCCGCATTGAGTGGCGCGGATTTCTGACTCAGTTTCGTTAACTCCCGCTGAGCTTGTTGCACCTTGCCCTGACTAGCTCGAGCATTTTGCTGACGCAAGGCCATGCGCCGTTGCCGCAGTTCCTTAGTCTTGGCAGGGGTTGGCTGTAGCCGATTTGCTTGCCGTAAAGCATCGATCCGTTGACGGTTGGCTTCAATATCGGCCGTGGTAAAGTTTTTAGCTAAACCGGCAATCGTCAGTTCTTGCTCATTGTCTGGTAGCTCGCGACAAGCCTCAAATAACGCATTGGTGAGTCGCTCTCTTAGTTCGGCTTCTTTATGTGCCAGCGTCCGCCCAGCCGTCCGTTGACCAAAGGCGGCTGCATTGTACTGATCTAGGGCCTGCACCGTTTGCTGAAAGGCTTGGAACTCGAGATTGTCTTGTAAATATTGATTGACCAGGGCACTCGCAATTTGCTTAGGCTTTGCCATATCGCGGGCATTACTTCGATACCGCCACCGCTTTTTATCAGCCGGCAGACTGGCAAAGAGAGCCTGCAGCTGTTGTTCACCAACGGTCTGCCTCAGTTGTTGGCGCAGACTAGCTCGTTGAACCCCTAACCGCTTTTCCAAATTCAATTTGCGTGTTTTAGCCTGCGGTCGTTCCAAAGCAATTAAGTCCTGAAAAATATGACTTTTGATACTCCGAATGGACGGTTGGGTAAATTTTCGCCGCGCTTCTTTCGCAACGCGTTTACCGTCTCGATAACCGTTTCTATCGGGTCGTGGACTTAGCTCCGAGATACCCAAGTGTACATGAATATGATTCGTATTAAATTGAATATCACCCCACCAAAATCCTTTTTCGGCTAACCCATTAGCTTTCAAGAGTGGGCCCATACTGTGACGCACCGCCGCTTTGATCTTCTGCTGATCACAGGCTTCAGTCTTAGGGTCATACAAGTGATTGTCAATCAAATATTGCGTTGAAAATGAGATAACCCCGGCCCATAAAACGCCTTTATTCGCCTGGGCGGTGTCTAATTTTTGCCGTAATTGATCCGTCTCGGCCACCGTTAAGTGATCGGTTCGTTGGTCAAAGTTGGGCGTTAATTGTTGCTGCTTGGGCTTGGCAACCTCGTCACCTTGATCTAACTCAGTCGCCGTATTGCGCGCCGTATAATCAATAAATTTTTGATAAGGCAAGCGCGTTGCCACCCCGTCTACCGGCTCAACTGGTTCCTCATCAGGGCGCTGACTAGTTGGCGCTAATTCAGCTAAATTGTCTCGTTCCAGTTGATCTAATCGCTGTTGTACTAAATTAACATCATTGCTTAAATCTGTTGCGTTATCACGTTCTGTGTATTTCGTATACCCACTGTAGCTCATTTTATTGGCCACCGTCGCGGCGGTAAAATATTGCAACCTAAAGACGACTGCTGGTTGCTGGTGCTCAATTGGTTTCGACATAATGCTGTGCATACCAGTCCTTCCATTGTCTAAATTCAGTTCGATTAATCTTTAAATAATTGGCATTCACTTTTAATAACGCACAAATTTCTTTCTCAGTAAACTCAAAGTAAGCCAGTCGCGCGGCCTGTTTTAAAATGGGTACGCGCTCGCTTGCGAGGACTTGATCATTAGCGGCAAATTCGGTAAACGGCACTGGTCGAATCTTAACTAAGATCTGATACAGCTCACGTTCCCGAGCAATTCGCGGCCAGTCTTCCGCACCAACTTGTTGTCGATACGTGGCATCGTCAACGACAAACTTTTCTTCATCATTATCATAGGCGCCAATTTCCACAGCCCACTTATGGTCAGCCGTATCAAAGCTCGATAATTGCGCTAACACATTTAGAAACTCGTCGGACAAATGCCAATTTTTTTTGCTAGCGGTCTTGAATTGATTAACTAACATGTCCGTCCCTCCCACTTTTAGTGTTGCCGTAATTGATTGGCTTGAATATCAGTTTCAATCATCTTTTGCACTTGTTGCATCGCCATATTGTTATCCGAACCGGGCGTATAAATTGACCCACCCTCCGTCACAACTCCGGCCGTACGATTATAAATCGACAATAACAGATACTTGATTTCGGCTTCATTTTGCCGATTTAACCGCAACTGCTTATCAATTTTCTGGTTCATTGGTGACTCCTGAACGCGTTTCAATAGTTCAGCTTCGCGCCCATAAAATGATTTTTGCCCTAAATTCGTGTAAAGAAACAGTTGAATAAATTCGCTGATGATGAAGTTATACATTTTATTTTCCGTGCGCACGAGCCGGGCCAAATCAGGATCACTTTCAAAGTAAGCTTTAAGTTCGGCAACCCGTTTTTGATTATAAGTATCCAACCGTAAATTGATTTTGCGGCCCCGTTGCTTGTTACTATCGGCAACCTGGTCATTGTAATCTAGTGGATTTTCGTTAGTCATTTCAATAATCTCCCTTCACCATGGCGGTCAATAAATTCTTAATCTCGGTTAATTCATTGGTATTCAAATTAGTAACTTCAACAACCCGATTCATCAGGGCCGTTTGTTCAATTAAATGGTTCGTAATATTCCCATTAATCAGGAAATCTAAGTTGTCCTGCGCCACCACTTCATTAATAATGGTGCGCATAAAATCAGAAAGGTTATCATAACCCGCTAACTTACCCAATCGTTTTAATTTATCTTTATCAACTTGATCAACATTGCGAATATAGAGATTCGTTTTACCAGTGTTCATTGGAACAACCTCCTCAAAAATAATATCGAATAAAACTTAATTGTCACGGCTAGTAAAAAGAAACTAGCAGAAAATTAGCGCTTAACAAGCCAACTGCATTAAAGAAGTAAAGAGCATAAGGGAATCTGTTGACTCGCCATTAAAAATGGCCAGCCAACCCGCCAGTGGCGGGGATTCCAGGTGCGGACTGCGTTTGCTCGTTTTTTGACGTTTTGGCCACCAAATAGCCACCGCTTGACCGCCTTTTGACCACCAGTTAACCACCGTTTGACCACTTTTAAAAATTTAGTTTTTGTGCGTTATTTGGGTACTTTTAGTGACCTTAGCGAGTTTAAAAGTACCGTTCCTTATCGCGGTTTGTTTCTTTTTAAGTAAAGCTTGTTCCGCTTTTAACGTGCTAATACGGTGCTTCGCACCCGTTATATTTTGTTGGTTTTGTTCGATGTCACCAGTTAAAGTTTCAATATCATTGTCCGTTTGGGTCTGTTGACTAGCGACTTCATACTTACGATTCGTTCGCTTCGTTTGGATCTTATCGTGGTCCGCACTAATGGCCGTCTTGGCCAGTTTGATTTTGTTTTGTTGCCGCTTAATGCTGGTGTTTCGCGCTGAAATTTCATCATTAATGGTCTGGCTGGCAAAGGCTTTTGGCGATAAAGCCGAAACCTGGGCCCGTCTAATTTTCGCCTGATTAGTCACAATAAAGTCCGCTTGTGGCGCTGACGAGCTCGTTTGATCTGTCTTAGGCGTGGCATTAATCAACCGGAACCGAATCGCTTCAAAGTTCTGATTTAAATGATCAACCATCACGACATACTTGTTTTCGGTGACTGGAATCACGACCATTTTTAGTTTTTGTGGCACCACTGTCGCTAACTCAAAATGTAAATATTGCGACAGAATTTCCGTGGTGGGGTCCGTTGACGCCTGCATTTCAAACGTCGCAATCAGGCGTTGTTGGGTCGGGCTATACTGGCGTTGGACTAGCTTGACACCTTGTGCGCTGTTGTCACCACTGAAGCTCTGATAACTGTTCAACGGCGTATCATCATTCTTAGCCGTTTGGCGATTTAACAGGCCATAATTAATAATTAACCCACCGGTTAAAACCAGGTAAAGTCCGATAATAAAAAACCGGCGTAGCCGGCTATGTTCTTTTAAATACCGCCACCCGGTAGTTAGTTTTTTCATCATTCAATCTCCTTTGCAGGGTTAATTTGCAGTCAATAAGTGTTTAATTTTGGTTAAGTTCGTTCCTTGATACCGAGTGACTTGACCGTGATCGTAGCGGATTAAAGCGGGCGTTTGGGTGACTTTAAATTGCGTTAAGTACCGTCGATTTTCAGCCTTTTGGGTATTAATATTGACGATTTGTAGCGTCCCACTAAAATAGTTCTTGAGCTCACTGCGCAACACTTGTGGCGCAATTTGGCGACAATCCCGACACCCCGGTTGGTAAAATAGCAACACCGCCGGGGTCTTTTTCGCTAACCGTTGCCGCACAACTTGCGTGACAGTCGGCGTTTGACTGGGCCGAATTAAACGCTCGGGTTGCCAATAAAACCAGCTCACTATACCGACCATCACGAGGACTAAACTAACTGATAAACCTTTCAACAACCAGTGCTTGTTAGTCATACTTGCCCCTCCATTAGTTGTTCCAATTTAAATTGGGCGACTAATTTTTTTAACGGTTTAACGGGCCATTCAATACGGCCAACGACGGTCGGTCGCCGACTAGTTAACGCATCAGTAGTCACTGGCACTTGCTTAACAATCCCAATTTGAATCGCATCATTACTGGGACACCCAATTAATACAACATCATTGGGCTTCAATTTAATTGACTGGTTTAACGCACTATCATATTGCACCACCAGTGGTTCTGATAGCCGATCTAGTTTAATAAGTTGAACCGTTAAAGCAACTTTCATTCCTCAATTGCCCCCAATCTAACAATCCGTAACGGGTGGGTTAAGACGCGTAAGCTTTGGCGTTGACCACCCAAATAATGGCCACGGTTGTTTTCCGTATCAACCAAACTAGGAAAGTTGGCCAACAACCATTGTTGGGCTAATCCTCGCGTGGCAAATACTTTTCCTTGAACTAAATCCCCGGCAGTTGTATCTAAAATACCGTACTGACTCATCTTATAACGTCCCCCGTTTCACTAATTGGCAGTGCTTAGCTAAGGTCCAATCATTTTGGCCTTTCGCATTATGCACAATATTTACAGTCGTGCCATTTTCCAAATGTTGTTCGATTAGCTGGCCCACTTGTGGCGCTTCTGACACTTTAGTGTTCCCATTCGTAGCCCGCGGTTTGTATGTCACCCAATCCCCTAAATGGATCGTTTTAGCCATCATTGTTCTTCACTCCAAGGATTTTGTTCAAGTCCGGCTTCTAACCGTTGCACGTTATGCGCCATCTTATCTTTTAACCGTAATAAGGCTAGAATGGCATTGTCATAGGCATCAATCTTGGTAAAGTCACTGCGCTCGACCACTTCACTTAACCGATCAGCCGCGTCAATGGCGGCCTGAACCAGTTGATTAAATTGCCGATTTAACTCGTTGTTGGCCATTAACAACGTTTGTTGGTGCTTCAATTGTTCGATTTTCTTAGTCATCTGTTCATATTTTTCACTGGTTTCCGCGTATTGATCGCGTTCTTCCCTAAGGGCTTCAATCTCGCGATCACCTTCGGCATTAACTTCTTCTAGCAGCTGATTTTTAGTCGCTAAAAGCTTAGTCTGCTTCTTTAGATCTTCGTAATCATCAGGCACTATCGGTACTGGAATTTCCACTTCACGAATCCCTTCAGCCTTAATCCGTTGTAATCGAGCTTCATACTTATCTTTTAAAGCTGCTTGTTCTGCGGCGTGTTGGTCGTCTTTAGCTTTTAACTGCTTTTTTAGTTCACGCAATTCACGAACAGTCATTTCATCAGGGGTCTTTTCCTCACCTGACTCCAAGCGATGCAACTTTTGGCGTTCTTCTTCGGGCAATGTGGCAATTTGATATAGGGCTTCCACTCCCAAATGTTGCGACATCGCAACATTTGATTCTCCTAATCCATCAACTATTTTCACTGCTCTATTTGCAAAAGTCTTGTCAACACCTACTGATTTCAACCATTTCTCATACTCACCATGCGCTAAGTCATTTTCTTTAACCCACTTCAATCGGCGACCAATTTCAAAAATTGACTGGCCTGCAATTGACTGATAACTCTTAATCTCCGTCGTAATTTGGGTTAAATCCGTTGATAAAGCTTGGTCACTAGGTGTCTCCACCACTTGTTGGGTAATATCTTTTCGCTCCATTTACTGGCCCTCCTTATTTTTAAAGCTCATGTGAAGGCAACAAAAAAGGGAACAACTGGTTTCCCAGTTGTTCCCTCATGTATCTACTATTTCCTCAGTCAGCGCCAGAATAACATAACTAACAAAAAAATTTAGTCTTTAAACCTTGCAACCGCAACGTTATACCGCGACGACTTCAAATAGTCTAAAGAAAATCGACCAAAAAGGCCTATTTTCTGCTCATTTTATGCTAAACTTAACACCGTTGCTGCTGAAACTTAGTAGTAACATAAGAGAGCAAGTAGGAAACATAGACAAGTTATGCTTCTTACGTCGAATCATGCTAAAGCCCGGACTGGTAATCCAGGACCAGTGATTCCCAAGCTCTCTTTTTTGATGCCCACACATCAACAAAAATTCAAAATAGGTTCTTAAATTCCAGCTGTAGGTTGTACACATCGCGAACAAGAACATACGTTCTTGTTCGCGACTTTAATTTATCACTTCTTTAATAAGACGTCAATACTAATACTCATTTATCAATACCAGCAATCTTGATACCAGATTCATTTTCAGAATCAAAGGTTACTATCCCTTGATTTTTGGTAATCCGCTGTACTAACAGTGTTTTAACTTTATTAGTCGTAACAGCAATCTGTTCTGAAACAATATACCCTATGAATTTATGATCACTAATTAAATCAGACTGAATCGGCTTAATTAGGTCATAACGTACAGTTCCACCATTAAATTGTTTACTAGTAAATGTTATGCTCTCCTTTAAAATTTTCTTTTTATTTTGAGTCTTTTGGTAGATTGTTTTATTTCTTTCTAGTCCTTAATCCGTCTTGCTGATTAAACTATCAATGGCCGTAACCTGCTGCTTAGCACCGTCATAGGTGACTTCATAAACACTTGTCCCGGCGTTCCAAGTTTTAGCATTAGCGTATTTGCTCTTATACTTCGCAACCACTAAGACCTTTAACTGAGCGCCACTAACTGCCTGGCGGTAAACCCGTAATTGCGTTAGTTTTGAGGTGACTTGGCTCCCATCACCATATAATTGGCTCTTGCCGCCAAAATACTGTTGGTTTAACTTGGGCGCTAACCATTGCTTAACTTTCCCTTGCCGCTGTTGGTAAGTGTCTTGATTATAATTATATAAACCATTAAACACCGTCGTAATATTTGCCACCATGGTTGCGTTAATAGTTTGAACCGTCTGATTATCGGCACTATTGTTTTTAACTCGCTCTTGGGCCTTAACCGCCGCCTGTTTGGCTTGGTTGGCCGCCAAGACGGTGCCTTTTAAGTGGGCCTGCGACTTTAATAAGGCCGCCCTTTGGCGCTTAACCTGACTAATTTCAGCGGTCTTAGCTTGCACCTGTCGGTACTCATGACCACCCCAAATTAATGCGCCAGCCGCAACTAAGCCCAAAAATACGATGATAACTGTTTTGCGTTCCATATCCTAACTCCTTTACTTCGCTTTGATCGCCCGGGCAAACGTGGTCTCGCCCGATAAGAGACTACTAAACGCCGTCCCAAACTGCGCAATATTAATGCTTTTACCAGTACCCCCAGATTCGATAATCCGGGTCCGATTGCCATGCCAGTCTTCCGTTAGAATGGCCGTATGGCCGTTATTTCCACTACCTTCACCCTGGTTCACAATCACAATATCGCCCGCTTTCGCTTCATTTTTATCAATGGCTTTCAAATAATGGTGCGGCCCAGTGGCATCGCTCGCCATCGTGCCAGTAAACCAGCCCATATTAGCGGGCACTTTATAACCCGCTTTATTTAGCACGAGCCACACAAATCCTGAACAGTCGGTACCACCGGATTTATTAGGATTCTTTAAGTCTTTCCCCAAATCTGAACTCGGGTGCGTCTGGACATAATAGAAATACCCTAACCAACCCTTGGCTGTTTTGAGAATATCACCATCATTCTCACTAGTCGCGTCACAACTACTCCCAGTTGTGTCATCACTAGCGGTCGCTAACCCATCACTCGTGCCCGGATCAGTATCACCTAATTTGGCCAGCCAATGATCCGCTAATGGATACCGCCCTAGTTGCCCTGACGGTCCCTTCTCCAAGAACCACTGCTCGGGATTATTGCGCATACCCTCATATTCCATCAACCAATCATACGCGGCTTGGTGCGCGCTGGTTTCCTTAAAAATATGTTTCGCACCTTGATAGCTATGCGCCATCTCGTAGACCATAAAATTCAATTGGGCATCTAAGAAGTTCCATTTTTTATTATTTTTAGCCGCAAAGCTCATGAGGTTATCGTAGCGATTACTCATCCACTGGGCGAGGCCCGTAGCCCCCGAACCGCCCGTATTCTTAACGCTCGGATTTAATTGTGACTCAAACTGCCAAACACCCAAAATGCCGGCTGCAGCTTGTGGGGTCGCTTTAACATCTTTGTTCGTCCGTAAGAACTGATAAATCGTCTTAGCATTCTTATTCATATCAGCGCTGGTCACCACATTACTGCTAGTCTCAGTGGTCACCGCACAATCATTGTCATCATCACTACTGGCAATAAATGTAATGAGTAGTAACAGACAGCTGATCAAGAGGAGTGGCACGCCCAAACCTAGACTGGCCATAATAACTTTCTTTTGCATTTATCCGAGCCACCACCTCATTACCAAAATCACCACCACCAATGCAAAAATTAACCCTATTGGTAAAATTAACTTATCCTGAATTTGCAGCGGGTTTTGGGTTTGACTTAACCGTTTCAGTTCCACAATCCGGGCTTGCCGGGCCTGTTGCCGTAACGCCTTGCGTTGCGCCCGGGTTGGCTTGTCTGACTTGGGTTGCCTTTTCATATTTAGCCCACCCCGCCATCATAACGATCTAGCATGGCTGGTGAAGCCTGCACCGTAAAGACATAGTTGCCATTGCCTTCAATGTGCATAAAACATTCATGCTCACCTAACTGGGCCACCGTGGCCAGTTCTTCCGGTGTGATTGCTTTACCAAAAGCTTGTTGTAACCGGGGTAAATCATCAGCGGTCAACCGAAAGAAAATGGGATAAGTAAATAACCCAAACATCTTTTTCATCGCCGTATCATACTTTTGATACCGCTCACTCGGCACGATACTTTTGCTATCACCCAACATTTCCTTGATCGTTGGCATCACTAGGTTCAAGCCGCAAAAATTCTTCCGCATTTCTTCCATCAGGTTCGTCAACCAGGCCACCCCTTCCGCAAACTCTGGCTTGGCGTAATTCTGAAATTCATCAATATTCAACCAGTAGTAGGGCACATCTTCTAACGCCACTGCGTGGTTGTTATACAGGGTGCGATACTTTTTCCCGTTATTGATAATGTCAGCCGATAATAAACTCAAAGCTGAATAGACTTGCGCGTTAAAGGTCGCTGAACCATTATTTTTCAAACCTGAACAATCAAAGACCACCGCTTTAATCTTAGAAAAATCTGGAATTGTGGTAATACCATTGAAAATGTCACCGTCTTTCGTCATCATATTCTCAAAGGTGTTCACAATCCGGTTAATTGATGTAATTTCAACGTCCGGCCGCCGCGTAATTTGATAATTATCTTGAACTTGCCGTAAATAGACCACAAATTCCCCTAAAGTCGGGTATTGATCATGGGGTAACCCAATCGCGTACAATTTATTGCGATTTTCAGAAGGATTGGCCACCCACATCTTTTGCATGATATAAAATTCTGTGGTGAGATTTTGCAACCGAATCCGATCATCATTGGTCAAGTCCAGATTCTGTAAACAAGCCATACTACTGATCTTTTCGATATGGTGATTAAACGACCCAATTTCATCAATCGCTTGGCCGTCTTTCGTCGTGGCCGTTGGAAAAATTTCAAACGGGTTAATTCGATTCTCACTGCCGTCTAGTGAAATCACAAGCCCCCCTTGGGAGCGACATTGCTTAGCGTACTCGTTAGCGACATCAAAAGTCCGGGTAAAACCCCCGCGGGCAAAGGCGATGTCATTCAACATTTTAGCTAACACGGATTTACCAGAACCAGGGCGTCCCGCTTCCATGAAAAACGAAGTTAAGCGGTTTTGCCCGACATAAAAGGGATCCAGCATGATTTTTCCTTGGGTCTTCGAACAACCCAAGTACACCCCGTGGGGATCATCAAGTTCGATATGATTGAACGGAAACCCATGACCAATGACACTCGCAGCTACTGGCGTGCCTTGCCGGTGATTATCCAATAAACTTTGCTTTTCGGCCGGCACATATAAGCTTCTAAACTCTGCTTCTTGTTCACCATAGAAAACCCGCACCCCAAAATCATCGGGCATATCATCAGTAATCTTGGTTAGCCGTTGCCGCAATTGGGTTTCATTATCGGCATAGACAAAGACACGAATGCTTAACCGCTTCATCTTTTCAGCGTGTAACAAATCCCGCAACAACGCGGCTTGTTTTTGATTGGCCTCGTCGGCTTCCATACGCGCAATCGGCTTGGCATTTAGATCGCGGGCCTGTGAGCTGGTTTCCGCCACTGATTTTTGTAAGGCTTTGCGAATCTTTCGTTGATCCTCAGTACCTAAACTAATCGACGTCACCGTAAAATCATATTTCATAAACTTGCGTAACCAAAAATAGGCTAAGCGTTCTTTGGGAAACTTAAAAACGTGCAAGCACGCCACACAACTGCCGCCAAAGACGAGGTGACTATCTAAAGTCGTATCCACATTTCCCTGCGGCTGGGTATGCGCTAACAGTGCCAAATCATAGCCCGCGGCTTGTAATTGTTTAACTCTACGTCTAGTTAACATGGCCTCCAGGCCTCCTTTATATTTTCTTGTCGTTCATATTATTGAGACTGTATAAAAACTTAATTTTTCGATCCAAGCCTAACGGTTCAAACCGCAAATAATGGCCTTGTCGTTGAAACAACGTCGCCACTCGTTCGGTCAACTCCGCTGGGGTGTCCCCAAAAATCAAGGCTAAATATTCTTGGCTTTTCAAGGTTTTCTCAACCGCCGTCGCAATTTGTAAGCTTTCATTGATATACCGTAACCGCGTCGTTAACATTTGCCGTTGTTGATCGTCATGACAATTGACTAGGGCTTGTTCAACTTTTAAATAATCATGGTTCAAACTCAGCTGTTGTTGCGCGGTGGTCGCTGGAAATTGGGTCGCAATAAAGCTCCAATCAGGATCATAACGTTGTAAAAATTCGGTAAACTCTTGTGTCGGTTGACTTAACATATTATCTGGCAGTGCCGTTAGTCCTACCCCGGGAATCCGGCAAATTTCGGCGTAGCCCCAATCATGCGCCAAAACTAAATAGTGGTGGTCATCATTGGTAAAGCCTTTGTAACCAAGCAGTTGTTCCACACTGCGCCATTTTTTAAATTGTTTACTCGGTTTCACTTGGGCTTGCTCAACTTGGCGCGCCTGCCCTAACGGGGTAATCGGTTTAACCGCGCCGTTGCTTGTTTTGCGCATTTTGTTTTAACCCTCCAATCGTTAATAACGCACTGAGTGAATCAAACTCGTAATACGAATAGCTGTGGTAATAGTGACCACCCATTAGCAGATCATTAATCACTAACTGGTAATTTTTCTTACCTGGGTTGTGATACGGTGTGATGACTAACCAAACCGCAAAAACCAGATTAATTCCTTGAAACAGCCAATTAATCCCAGCTCGACTGTCTGGAAACACTAAGTTAGCGATAATCATCGCCACCCCACACCAAACGAGCACTAAGACAATATCGGCGACGTAAAACAAGAAGACCTTCATACGGGCCTTCACGTCCGGCGTCACCCCGACATTGGGCATATTATTCTGATTCATCAACCTCGCTCCTTTCTTGAATAGCCTTAGCTTACCTAGTGCTTTGATCATGGGTGCACTACTACCTTGACGACCCAAATAAGCGCACAAAAAAAGCGCGCCCCCGGTAAGGGACGCGCTAACCAAGACCGTGATGGTACTCACCATCACTAGCCTAGTTGAATACAGGTTGATTTGTTTGCGAGGTAGGTTACCTACCACCATTAATAGCCGGTAAGCCATTAACAATTGTTATAATACGTCCTTCCTCTGATAATTGCAACCCTAGTAAATCGAGTCATCAATCTTAATTTCGGGTAAGTTAACCATACTTTGCTTATCCCCACCCTGTTCACGGGCAACAGTCGTTAACACTGTACCAGCCTTGGTTAAGGTCTTACCCGCTGAACGCTTGGGCCCACTGGCCATTACCGGTTGCCTACCTGATGCTGACTTTACCTCGTGCGAGCTTTGCGGCTGTGTAGTGGTACGGTCAACTGGAGCGGCATCATTCACCGACCCGGGTTGATCATCAACCGGCCATTCAGGTTGATCATCAACGGGACGCTCAAAGACCTCTCGCTCATCCTCCTCATAGTCCGAAATGACACCTTCCGGAATAACGCCTTTGTTTGCTTGATCACCATGTGCTGGTCGTGACATTGGCTCGCTAGCACCATCTTCACGGGTTAAGCCTTCTGGACGATCCGCTGAATTAAACTCTGCCCCAACTGTCGGTGCACCCTGATCAAATTGTTGATCATAATTGCTAGGAACAGTCCCCTCTACAGTTGGGTTTGATATGGTTCCCTCAAGACTAGCCTCAGTCTCTTTAGCAGTTGCCGTACCAGCCTTATCGGTTGGGGCTTCCTCAGTTGTCGGATCAGGTAAGGTCCCGTTAACATTGGTGTCGGTTGCTTTAGCTGGCCCTTGATTAGTTCCTTTGTCAGTAGTGACACCAGCTGTCGGATCTGGCAAAGTTCCCTCCGGACTAGCCTCAGTTTCTTTAGCAGTTGCCGTACCAGCCTCATCGGTTGGGGCTTCCTCAGTTGTCGGATCAGGTAAGTTACCATTAGCATTGGCGCCGATTGCTTTCGCTGGTTTTTGATTAATGTTTTTGTCAGTCGTGACACCAGCTGTCGGATCTGGCAATTTCTCATCTGAATCCTTATCTGGTTCCTGATCAGCCTTTACAGTTGGGTCAGGCATCGGTGGCACTTCCTTACCAGAACCATCGCCCGTTGCAGTCTTGGTGCTATCAGGGTCAGCTTGAGAAGACGGATCGGCCTTTACGGATTTACCAGCCTCGGCACTCGTCTCCGTTTCTTCGTTGGTTGGTTGCTGATTGCTTTTTGGTTGATCACCCTGATCGGCGCGATCCATTGTTGGCTGACCAGTGGTTGGATTCGTCTGTTGCTGGTCTTTAGCTTGTGTCGCTTTAGTTGGATCAGGCAGAGCGGAAGCCTCACCAGTCAAACCATCAACCATTTTCTGATAAGACCCTTTCATGCCTTCCCGGGCCATGCTAATTCCCTTAACTCCAGCCTTAACGCCTTTAGCCCCTGCCTTAACTCCAGTTAGACCCAGTCCGAGACCCATCAGAGCACCTAATGCGGTGCCATTTTTGGACTGAGGTACCCCCGTCCAACGTTCAATCAGACTAACTCCGGACATAAACGCCACAAAACAAGACAGATACATAAGTACTAAGAAAAAACCAATCGGCAACGCCGAATTTGGATATTGTTTTAGAAAAGCCACGCCCGGATTATCGGCTGACCCCAGATAATCTAAGGCAATTAGAAACAGCCGTAAGCCAATCATTTCAGCGAATATCCCGATAAACGAGCCTTGGATTGCTTGCATGACTTCTTTTAACCGTTGATTGGTACGTAAATCTTGAAACCCCATCAGCGGCGCTGAGGCATTGAGCATCAAAATTTCAAACCAAGATTTGCCAACTCGAAAAGCAATTAACCCAAACATACAAGCAAGCAATAAGAGTTGTAAATCGGCGATAACGAAATGGCCAGTATAACGTGGATAAACCGACTCAAAAGCCTTGGGTAACTGACTTTGCTTACTTGGCAAGGTAGCGTCCTCAACCGTATATTGATTCGTTTCCGCCCCCATTTTTACCCGATGCTTAAAGACATTATCAACACCCTTAGGAATCGCATTCGTTTTCAAATTATCCGACGCAATAACTTCTGAAAGGTCCAAATAACCAATGTTGTCCGCATTAATCCCGTTATATTTGGCCATTTGACCATCTAATTTCGCCGGATTAACGTCAAACCCTTTTTTGGCTAGGGCTACTGAATCGACAATATTATTCTGAACCGGTTGGACCGCAATGCTGGTTACACCACTGCCATTATTACCAACAATATCTTGGGCACCGGCCGTCACGAATTGACTAAACAAGTTAGTCCCAAACGGCAACATTACTAAGATTGCAATCACCACCACCAAGTTCGTAATCACTTCATGTAGTTTCGTCTTAGCCCGAAAAATATTCTCAACCAGCAAGTAACCTAACCCAACAGTTAAAAGCGCAAATCCTAATAATACGATGGTCTTATAAAGGGTCCCCATCTCACCAACATTAAAATTAGCAAAAAAGCCAAACAGTTTTAAAATCGCCATGAACACACTCTCTAAAGCCTGAGCCGTGTGATACAGGCCTAATAAGATCCACTCATTGACCGTCCCAATAATCTTCTGAACCGCTAAAATATCCGTGTGCAAGACAGCATGCCATGATAGATAAAACTTAACAACTCCATCACCCTGCTCTCCTAAAGAACTGCCGCCCCAATTAAGAATCTTATCTCCTAATTGGTTATTATTAAGCAATGCTTCGGGCACTTGATAACCGGACGCTAGTACCACTAACCACTGAAAAAACGTTGTCATAACCAAACCCCTCTCACTTTCGATTTACAGTTAGCTTAACTACTGCTCATCAAAAGCGAGCAACACTACTCACCAGCCTTAACTAGTATTGGCCGAATATTCCCGGCTTAAAACCCGCCTAGGCGGAGTAGCTTAAATCGCGATCATGCGTCTCACGTGAGGAGCTAGTTCTAAACGGTTTGGAGGCGACGGGACGACTAATAACTAAACAACACCCTAGTCTAGCCCAGCTAACGCCCAGCATACCTATTCAGTCCCCAACCAAGAAACCCTTGTGCAGAACTATAAATACGTAATGGCATTTTAGAACACTAAATTTTAACCCGTATCTAGCAAGCTCAATTGGGCATTGCGGTAATGATCTTGGCGATCATCAAGACTCAATTGTTGTAGTGCCACTAGTTCTTCTGAGGGTTCTAATAACCGAGCCACCGTTAGCCAATAGTTTAATCGCTGTTGGCGTTGTAACCTCATCGCATGTTGTAACAAACTACTACGAGTCGCAAACTTCGTTGCTTGCCGACCACTGCCTTTTTCACGATAAACTAAGCCTTGATCAATTAGATCTTTCAGGGCCTTGGTTAGACTACCTAAGCAAATATTTAATCCTTTAGAAATGTGACGTAAAGATGTTTTGGTAAACCAATTATTGTCCTGAGAAATGGTTTTGTTAAAATAGGCCAACAAATCAGCTTGCCATTCATGAACGTGACTGTTAACGCGTTCTGAACGCGGCTTCGCATACTTATACCAGGTTGTTTGTGAACGCTGCAAATAAACCCGCCTGTCAGCATCGGGAACCCAAGTTTCTAGCAACGCATTCACATATTCACGGCTGGCCGCATGGAACTGACCTGAATAAGCATCATTAATTACTTTTTGAACGTGCTGTGTCGCCAGCGGGTGGTTAAGATTGCTGTTAAATTCGTCCAAAATATCAAAGCACTGGGCTTGCGAGACATTTGAGGCATAGCAAGCTAAAGCCAGTGTGAAGATGGTATTGTGCCGACCATAGCCCACGTTTTGATCAATGTCCGTTTGGTTAATTAAGGCTTGAAACCAAGGTTGGTCAATCTGGCGACTAGTCCGCCGAGCATAAAAAGACCGTTGAGTATTTTGGAGCTTAATTTGGTGCTGGTCATTCGCAAAATTAATACTCCAAGTCATTAAAGCTTGGAAGTCAACCGTCATTTTAGGCTCAAAGTATTCAATATTGTCTGGCCGCGGGACTCTGAAAATACCAAAGCTGTTGCAAGTCACATCGACCGCTGGTAATTTTTGCGCGTAGTATTGCTTTAACGACTTAGCAATAGCTTTAGCCGCACGTACTGCCGGCAATTTTCCATTAGCATGCCGGCGCACAAAAACCGGCTTATCAAAGACATAGTAGATATGATAGCCCTTTGGGTCGCCAAAATTAACGTTGGCATAAACTGTACGTCAACATAGCCGTGTCCCAAACCTCGGCAAACTTTGCTTGCGCTCCTCAGCATCACCGTAGTCAACGTCAACCACTAACGTATTGAGCTGACTTAAATTTTGTTCCTTAGCCCTTTTACATAATGCTTAGCCGTGTCTGTATAGGTGAGGTAGTTAAAAACATTGGGCGTCCAATGCGTGCTGGTCGCATAATTATCATAGACGGCTTCTTTGGAGGTATAAATCGTCCCCCAGCTTTTCGCCATTTGGGCTTTACTGCGATACATGGCAATCGCACCTTGCTTATTTTGTTGCCCCGGAACCGTTTTTTCTAACTTCAAGACGTTACTATGCCGGGCTTTAGTTTCCCGTAACCCTTGATGCAGAATCAAATCAATCGCTTGTTGTGCTGTTTCCATCGCTACCATGCTGGTCACCCCCTACTAAAAAAGAACGCCGTAGCGTTCTTAGTCATCATTTTTATGTATTAAAATTAAACGTTCAAACACTAGATTTTTAAGCAATCGCTCCAGTTAACGTGGCTACTTGGTATTTAAACCCCAACTTGGCTCTTAGGGCGGTCAAATTCATCAAACTGCATTCTTGCCAAACGTAACTGGCACGAGTACAATTAACTCAATCGTAATGGTTACAGAGTTCCCGTGGCCTAGACCCCACGGGGATTTTTTGTTTATTTAATTTTTAATTGGGATTAGCTTAACAGGTTTCAACAAACATGAAGCACTTCTCCCTTTAGGCTTAATCAAACAAAAAACAGATTAAGCCGCCCACTGGGGTAACTTAATCTGCTTTAACTA